>NZ_DCEN01000074.1:43347-60568 GCF_002316955.1 Proteiniphilum sp. UBA1028 | reverse complement strand
GGCGTTGTCTGCCCGCTAATTCCCCTGTTTATATAGGGGCGACCGGCAAAAAAACCGGGAACCTGATCAATCCATCCCTGCGTGATGGAATTCCCCATGAATACAACCCTGTCTTCGCATCTTCTGGCAGGCCCCAGCTTCTCGTTATCTTCTCTGAAACGGGTAAGGTTTGCCCAATCCTGGGCTTCTGCAAGAGTTGCCCAACAGAGGACCGATGCGAGGAGCAGAAACATTTTTTTTACATTCATTGTTTTTTCCGATATAATTAATAAGTCAAAAATAGTTATTTAATTTTTCTTTCGGCCCTGTTCGTCGATTTTTTCGCACGGTATGTCGATAACTAACCCTAAAAAAACTAAAATTGAAAGCTGCAATCACCTTTGGTCGGTATTAAATCGGTAAATTTGGCAAATTTCGTACACCGACATGAAAAAAAAGACCAAAATTATTGTTTTTGGCTCCATCGCTGTCTTGCTGCTGGGAATGGCCTTTTTCCCCGCAATTAAACGCCAGCTGACATCCACGAAGCAAACCGGCGGCCCCGTACGGGGAGGTGAATCGGGCAGATCGGAGCTGGTGGTCAACGCCACCATACTACAGCCACAAACACTGAACAATATGTTTCGAATCACCGGCATCCTTCTTCCGGATGAAGAGGTGGACCTCACCTTCGAAACGGCAGGGAAAATAACAGAAATCTATTTTCAGGAAGGCACCTTTGTGCAACAGGGTACCCTGCTGGCAAAGGTGAACGACGCCCCCCTGCAGGCAGAACTGAAGAAGCTGCAGGCACAGCTTCCACTGGCCGAGGATCGGCTGTTCCGTCAGCAGACGCTGCTCGACAAAGATGCCATAAGCCAGGAGACCTACCAGTCGGTATTTACCCAACTTGAGACGTTGAAAGCCGACATCGAGCTGGTGAAAGCACGCATCCGTCAGACCGAGCTGCGGGCTCCCTTCAGTGGCATGATCGGCCTGCGACAGGTGAGCGAAGGTGCCTATGCCTCGCCCACCGTAGTGATTGCCAATTTAACCAAGATATCGCCCCTCAAGATCGAGTTCTCCCTCACCCAGAATTTTGTGAGCTTGATCAAGCAGGGCACCGAGATTCAATTTACCGTGGAGAACGACCTGGAGGTATACAATGCTTCGGTCTACGCTGTGGAGTCTCGCCTCGACGTACAGACACTCAGCCTGTTTGCGCGGGCACGTTACGAGAATGCCGACGGAAGGATCAAGCCCGGACAATCGGCCAGTATCCGAATCAAGCTGGATCAGATCGACAATGCCATCGTAATTCCCAGCATTTCCACAGTCAAAGAGATGGGGCGTGACGTTACGTATGTCTATAAGAACGGAAAGGCGAAAGAAACAGAGATCGTTACAGGGATGCGCACCTCCTCCTCGGTAGAGGTTGTCAGCGGCCTTGCGGTGGGCGACACTCTGTTGACAACTGGCGTGATGCAGCTCCGCAGCGGCATGCCGGTAAGAATTGACCGAATGGTCCCTAACAGCGCAGATTAAATCGTATGAATTTTTCCGAACTAAGCATCAAACGACCGGTACTGGCCACGGTAATGGTACTGATTATCATTATCTTTGGCTTAATCGGCTATACAAACTTGCCGGTACGCGAGTATCCCAGTGTGGACAACCCCATCATCACGGTCCATGTCTCCTACCCCGGAGCCAATGCCGAGGTGATCGAGAACCAGATCACCGAGCCTCTCGAACAGAATATCAACGGCATACCCGGGATCCGCTCACTCGTGAGCCGCAGCAGCCAGGGAAGCTCGCGTATAACGGTTGAGTTTGAGTTGAGCGTCGACATGGAGACGGCGGCAAACGACGTAAGAGACAAAGTATCCATAGCCCAGCGCTACTTGCCACGCGATGCGGACCCTCCTACGGTCTCCAAGGCAGACGCCGACTCCGACCCCATCATGCAGATCACGGTGCAGAGCCCGGTCCGTTCGCTGCTTGAACTCTCAGAGATTGCCGACCTCACCGTGAAGGAGCGGTTGCAGACCATCTCCAACGTAAGTGCCGTAGAGATCTGGGGTGAATATCGTTACGCGATGCGCCTCTGGCTTGACCCCATCCGCATGGCTGCCTACAACGTCACCCCCATGGATATCAAATATGCCCTTGACAGAGAGAATGTGGAGCTGCCGGCAGGGAGTATAGAAGGAGACCACATAGAACAGTCGATCCGCACTATGGGATTGATGCAGACACCCGAGGAATTCAACAACCTGATCCTGATTGAGGATAATTTTCGTATTGTTCGTTTCCGCGACGTGGGTTATGCCGAATTGGATGCGGCTAACCGGCAAAATATCCTCCGTAGAAATGGTATCCCCATGGTCAGCTGCGTCATTATCCCGCAGCCCGGTGCCAACCATATCAACATCGCAGACGAGGTACGGCTGCGCATGGAACAGATGAAAAAAGACCTTCCGGAGGATGTGATTCTGGATGTGGCGTTCGACAATACCAAATTCATCCGGGCATCCATCGCCGAAGTACAGGCCACCGTAATTATCGCCTTTATCCTGGTCGTCTTCATCATTTTTGCTTTTCTGCGAAACTGGCGGGTCACCCTGATTCCGGCAGTCGTGATTCCGATATCCCTCATCGGTATATTTTTTGTGATGTATCTCGCCGGATTTTCCATCAATGTGCTCTCCATGCTTGCCGTGGTGCTTGCCGTGGGACTTGTTGTGGACGATGCAATTGTGGTGACCGAAAACATATTCCAGAAGGTTGAATCCGGGATGGATTCCATAGAAGCATCAATCATAGGCTCCAAAGAGATCTTCTTCGCTGTGGTGTCCACCACGGTCACGCTGGTGGCCATTTTTTTCCCGATCGTCTTCCTGGAAGGAATGACGGGACGGTTGTTCCGCGAATTCAGTATCGTGATATCGGGAGCTGTGATCATCTCCTCGTTTGTGGCATTATCCTTTGTACCCATGCTCTCTTCCAAGTTGCTGAGGAAAAAACAAGAGAAAAGCAGGTTCTACGATAAAACCGAGGTTTTCTTCCTCGGCATGAATCGCCTCTACGACAAGTGGCTGCACTCGTTCCTGCAACAAAAGTGGCTCGTCTTCCCCATCCTTCTCATCTCCACCCTGTTGATTGTCCTCTTCTGGGATCTCATCCCAGCCGAAATGGCGCCGCTGGAAGACCGCTCTCAGGTGACAATCAGAAGCTCCGCCCCAGAGGGGGCCACCTTCGAATTTATCAGGGATTATACGGACCATATCTCACAGATAGCCGACTCTGTCGCCCCCGAAAGGGAGTCGAACATCACGATGACGCGGGGTGGGTTCGGAATGGTTCGTTTGGTGTTGCCCGATATGAACGAGCGCGAACGTAGTCAGATGGATATTGCGGCCGAACTCACGCGTGGCGTGCGAAACGAAACGGCTGCACGGGCGTTTGTGCAGCAGCAGTCGACCTTCGGGGGACGGCGCGCTGGAATGCCAATTCAGTACGTGTTGCAGGCACCCAATATTGAAAAACTACAGGAGTATATCCCGCCCTTCATGGAACAGGTAAACCAGAGTCCCTGTTTTCAAATGGCCGATGTGGATCTGAAATTCACCAAACCCGAAACGCGGATCATCATTGACCGGGATAAGGCGGCGTTGCTGGGAGTGAGTACACGCGATATAGGGCAAACGCTCCAATATGCCTTGAGTGGACAACGAATGGGTTATTTTTACATGAACGGGAAGCAGTACCAGATACTGGGGGAGATCAACCGCCAGCAGCGCAATACGCCGGTGGACCTGAAGACCATCTATATCAAAAATAATTCCGGGCAAATGATCCAAATGGACAATCTGGTGAAACTGGAAGAATCGGTAGCCCCCCCTCAGCTCTATCGGTACAACCGTTTCAACTCGGCCACCATCTCGGCCGGACTGGCACCTGGATACTCCCTGGGAGAGGGACTGGAAGAGATGGACCGCATTGCTGCCAATGTACTCGACGATAGCTTCAGGACCGCGCTGGAAGGTGAATCAAGAAACTTTCGGGAAAGCTCCTCAAGCCTGTTGTTTGCTTTTGGTCTTGCCATCGTTTTGATATTCCTGATCATGGCCGCGCAGTTTGAAAGCTTCAAGGATCCTTTTGTGATCATGTTCTCCGTACCCATGGCACTATTCGGAGCCCTGTTGTTTATGTGGATCTTTGGGATTACAATGAACATCTATAGTCAGATCGGGATCATCATGCTTATCGGGCTGGTAACCAAGAACGGAATCCTCATTGTAGAGTTTGCCAACCAGCGTCAACAGGCGGGACTCACCAAGCATAATGCAATCATCGAAGCATCACTTCAACGGTTGCGTCCTATTCTCATGACGAGCATATCAACCATCCTCGGTCTTTTACCCCTGGCAATGGCTACAGGTGAGGGTGCCAACGGGCGCATCGCTATGGGAACAGCAGTAGTGGGTGGTTTGCTGATCTCCACGCTCCTTACCCTCTTTGTGGTCCCGGTGATGTATGTATACTTCTCCACCGACAGAGGAGCCAAAGAAAAGAAAAAAAATGAAATTAACCATGTACAGGACAATACTTAAAACAGGTCTGCTTTACTTTTTTCTGATGCCGGCCTTTACCTATTCGCAAGAGGTGATGGACCTGCAGGAATGTTTGCGGATTGGCCTGAAAAACAATTATGGCCTACGCATTACACGCAACGAAGCTCGTATCTCCGCCAACAATGTCACCTTGGGCAATGCCGGATTTCTTCCCGAGGTAACGCTTGACGGTCGCTACAACCTGCGAAGCAGCAGTACAGACCAGACCTCTGCTGAAACGGGCGAAACAGCAAAAAGCCGCAACAACACGACCGGCACCACCGATGCGGGGGTAAATTTGAGCTGGACCCTGTTTGAAGGATTCCGTGCACAGACCAGCTACAAACGCCTGAAGGAACTGGAGACTGTAGGGGAATTGAATACCCGCCTGGCAGTTGAAAATTTTATCGCCAATCTCACAGCGGAATATTACAATTACGTGCAGCAGCAGATCCGGTTGGGAAACCTCAAGTATGCAGTGGCTCTGTCAAGAGAGCGATTGCGCATCGTGGAGGCACGCTATCAGGTGGGATCACTCTCAAGGCTCGATCTGCAGCAGGCACGAGTCTATTTCAATGCCGACAGTTCACAGCTGATTCAGCAATATGAAACACTGCACAGTTCCCGCATCCGGCTCAACGAGATGATGGGGGGAGAGGTAGACCGCCTATTTGCAGCACAGGACACAACCATCCTGTTCAATGCATCCCTGTCGAAAGAGCAATTGCTCGATGCCACCCTGCGGCAGAATACAGGCCTGCTTCTTACCGGAAGGAGCCAGTCGCTGAGTGAACTCGACCTGAAAAACCTGCAGAGCCGAAATTACCCCTATCTGCGTCTCAACACAGGATACGGTTTCACGCACTACAACTACAGCAGCGGGACCCTTAACCGCCAGCGTAACTGGGGTCCCACCGTAGGGGTGACCCTCGGATACACCCTGTTCGACGGCTTCAACCGTCACCGGGAACAGAAAAACGCCAAGATCGTCGTTCAAAACAGGCAACTCGAGGTGGAACAAAATATCCTTGCGCTGGAAAGCGACTTTGCCAGGATGTGGATTGCCTATCAGAATAATATGGAGTTAACCCGTCTCGAGATCGAGAGCCTTGAAAATGCAGAACTAAATTACGAGATTGCCATGGAACGTTACAAAATAGGCGATCTCTCCGGGCTCGAACTCAGGGAAGCACAAAACAGCTTACTGGAGGCCGAACAGCGTCTTCTCACCGCACAATACAACACGAAGCTCTACGAAATATCGCTGCTGCAAATAAGCGGAAAAATCGCAGAATATCTGGAGTAAGGAAGAACACTTCCCTTACGGAACCACTTACCACCGCAACGCTTTCTTCGCCCAGAGGGTCTGCGTAACGCCCCGCACAAAAAGGTAGAGGATAAACGCCAGCCAGAGGCCGTTATTTCCCCATAGTGGCGTCATGATGAAGTAGCATGCAAAAAAGACGATGGAGGAAACAATCATCGCATTCCGCATCTCGGCGGAGGCCGTCGCCCCGATGAAAATACCGTCCCACAGAAACGCAGCAAAGCCGACTACAGGAATAAGCACTGTCCAGAACATGAAATCTTTGGCCTGTGCGATAATATCGAGATCGTTGGTCATCACATACAATATCGGATCGGGAAAAAGCATGTATAAGACTACAACAACAAGACTCACCATCAGCCCCCAGAAAAAGATCCTGCGGACCATCCAGTGGAGATATTCCCTGTTTTGTGCGCCATAAAACCGCCCCGTCAGGGCTTCGCCTGCGTAGGCAAAGCCATCCATAAAATAGGAGAACAACATAAAGAACTGCATCAGCAACGCATTCACCGCCAACACATTCTCGCCCATCGCCGAAGAAGCAAACGTGAAGAAGGTTGTCACCAAAGTCAGCAAAAAAGTGCGGACAAAAATATCGCTGTTAACCCTAAAATACTCCCGTATTGCGTGACGGTCCCAAATGGTCTCCCTCATGATATATTTTCGCAGTCGGCGATAATGCTTCCACCAAAAACCAGCAGCCACCATCAGCGAGATAACCTGGGAGAGTGCTGTTCCCAAGGCGATCCCTTCGATCTTCATTCCAAAGCCGAACACAAAAATCAAACTGAGGACAACATTCAGTAAATTATTCAGTATGGCAATAACCATGGGTATCTTCGCGTTCTGCATGCCAATAAACCACCCTTTAAAAGCATACATCCCCAACACCGCCGGCGCTCCCCACACAACAATGCGGAAATAGGTCATCACATGTCCGGTAGACTCCGCACCGGACTTTATCAAACCTGAAGCCAACAAGCCGATGGGATATTGTAGAAAAATGATGAGTACCCCTACCCCCAGGCCGATGGCCAGCGAGCGGATAAAGGCATTCATCACTTCCGGAAAATTCCGTGCCCCCAGCGCTTGGGAGGTAAAACCGCTGGAACTCATGCGCAAAAAGCCAAAGTTCCAGTAGATCATGTTAAAAATATTGGCGCCAAGTGCAATGGCGCCGATATATACAGCCGACCCAAGCCGGCCGGCAATGGCAATATCGATCATCCCCAATAGTGGGACCGTAATATTTGTGATGATATTGGGAAGAGCAAGCCTGAAGATTTTTTTATCCATTGCCGCAAAAATACTTTAAAAAAGACGATATATCGGCTTGAATTCATTTTTTAATAAAAGATGCCGTTTTTTAAAATGATTAAATACCTTTGTTACGTTCTTTTTTGTAAATTTGTGAATTCAGTGCTCTTGTTTTTGCAATAAATTGACAATTAGACTTATACAAAAAAGAAAATCGTCTATTTTCTAAAAAAGACTCATTTTATACGAATATATGGATAAGATTCAGGAACTTACTTCAAAACTTTACGCGGAGGGCGTCGAAAAGGGCAAAGAAGAAGCCGAAAGGATCGTTGCGCAGGCACGAACCCGGGAAAAAGAGATATTGGATGCGGCACGTATCAAAGCCGAAGAGTTGCTTTCTTCCGCAGAAAAGGAGAGCGCAGAACTGAAAAAAAACACAAAAGCAGAACTGAAACTCTTTGCTACACAATCATCCGAAGCACTAAAAACTGAAATCATCAATCTGGTGACCGGCAAGTTGTCCACTACCCTGGTAAACACGGCCATGGAAGACAAATCGTTTGTGCAGCAGATTATTGTGGAACTGGTACAAAACTGGTCGAAGAACGAAACATTGACCGTGGGCGTGGAAAATCCGGAAGAACTAAAATCCTACATAACATCTCACGTCAAAACCCTACTGGATAAGGGATTGGAGATTGAATCGGTGAATGGCATCAAAACCGGCTTCACCCTTGAACCCGAAGATGGTTCGTACAAGGTGAAATTCGGCGAAGAGGAGTTTGTTAATTATTTCAAAGAATTTTTACGCCCCCAGATTCAACAACTTCTTTTTTAGAAACCGATATTTTTATCGGTCTTTTTCAAGAGATTAACTTTGTCTATGATTTTCAAGAATCAATATTACTATTTTGTTGCCGGACTGCCGGATTTTGCTTTCGATAGTATGAAGCTCCCCTTTACCACGGAGGAGTACAGAGGCATGCTCAACGAGGTACTGAAACCGGAAGACAGGAAGCTGCTGAACAAATACTTCCTCAAATACGACAACGACAACCTGCTGAGTTTGCTGAAAGACAAAAATGCAATACTCAACCTGATGGGCAAGCTGTCGCGCGAGGAAATTGAGGACATAGTTTCGAAGGCAAAGGAGGATCTTCCGTTAAAGGACAGCAAAATACCTCCCTATTTCGAAGATTATATCAAAAGATGGCTTGGCGAAGAAAATCCTCATGCGGGAGGGCATCTTTGGGAAGATATGCTCACCTCCCTATACATGGACTATGGCAGGGAGGTAAAGAACAGCCTTATGTCGGGATGGTTTGAATTTAACCTGAACATCGGCAATGTGTTTTCGGCTATATATGCCCGCAAGTATGGACTTGATACAGCAAAATATATTGTGGGCAGCAATAAGACAGCCCGCATTATCCGGGAAAATGCCCATGCCCGTGATTTCGGCATCAGTCAGGAACTGGAATACTACGACACGCTTCTGCGCATCTCGGAAGAGCCGGACATTTACGACCGCGAGCGCAAGATCGATAAATTCCGTTGGGACTGGCTCGAAGAGAACACGGCGTTCGACTACTTCAACATCGAATACATTTTTGCCTATCTCTGCAAACTTCAGATTCTTGAGCGATGGGTGAACCTCAATGCGGAAGAGGGAGAACGCGTTTTCCGGGAACTCATCAACAACCTGAAAAATGAAACAAAACTGCCGGAAGACTTTTAATTTATTCTCTATTTCGTGAAGCAACGGGGATGGAAGACAAGTCTCCCCATACAGCGAGTTGCGAAGAGTAGTCCGGGCTTAGCGATAAAAAATAAATATCTTATATGTTAACAAAAGGAACAGTTAAAGGGATCATATCCAATCTCGTCATCGTAGAGGTAGATGGGCCTGTTGCTCAAAACGAGATCGCTTACATCGACCTGCAAGGGACCAAACTAATGGCAGAAGTCATCAAGGTGGCCGGGAACAATGCCAACCTTCAGGTGTTCGAGAGCACCCGTGGTTTGACGGTGGGAGCACCCGTGGAATTTCAGGGACATATGCTCGAAGTGGTACTCGGGCCGGGCCTGCTACAGCGGAACCTCGACGGACTGGAGAACGATCTCGATAAGATGGAAGGAGTCTTCCTGAAACGGGGAGAATACACCTTCCCGCTCGATAAAGAGAAGTTGTGGCATTTCAAACCGATGGCAAAGGTGGGGGACACCGTTACGGCCGGATCCTGGCTGGGTGAGGTAGACGAAAACTTCCAGCCCCACAAGATTATGGTTCCCTTTGTAATGAAGGGCTCTTACACAATAAAGAATATCGCCGGAGAGGGAGATTATCACATATACAAGACAGTGGCCGTGGTAGAAGACAAGGAGGGCAACGAGACCGAAATCAACATGGTGCAACGCTGGCCGGTAAAAATTGCCATCACGGAATATCGTGAAAAGCCCAGGCCGTATAAGTTACTAGAGACCGGTGTGCGGTCCATTGACACGCTGAACCCCATCGTGGAGGGCGGCACAGGCTTTATCCCCGGCGCTTTCGGAACGGGAAAGACTGTCTTGCAACACGCCATATCCAAACAGGCAGAAGCCGATATCGTGATCATTGCGGCCTGCGGTGAGCGTGCCAATGAAGTGGTAGAAATCTTTACGGAGTTCCCCGAGCTGATCGACCCCCACACCGGCCGCAAGCTGATGGAACGGACCATCATCGTGGCAAACACCTCCAACATGCCGGTCGCTGCCCGTGAAGCATCGGTATACACGGCGATGACCATCGGTGAGTATTACCGCTCTATGGGATTAAAGGTTCTGCTGATGGCCGACTCCACTTCGCGCTGGGCACAGGCATTGCGCGAGATGAGCAACAGACT
Source organism: Proteiniphilum sp. UBA1028 (assembly GCF_002316955.1). Lineage (NCBI taxonomy): Bacteria > Pseudomonadati > Bacteroidota > Bacteroidia > Bacteroidales > Dysgonomonadaceae > Proteiniphilum > Proteiniphilum sp. UBA1028. The sequence goes on along the minus strand of NZ_DCEN01000074.1, from coordinate 50,501 downwards.
CGAAGAGCTACCGGGTCCCGACGCTTTCCCGATGGATCTGTCGGCCACCATCTCCAACTTCTACGGACGAGCCGGGCATGTAAAGCTGCACAACGGTGCTGAGGGATCGATCACCTTTATCGGAACCGTATCTCCTGCAGGGGGTAACCTCAAGGAACCGGTTACGGAGAACACCAAAAAGGTGGCCCGCTGTTTTTATGCTTTGGAACAGGATCGTGCCGATAAAAAGCGATATCCGGCCATCAACCCTATAGAGTCTTACTCAAAGTATTTTGAATATCCGGAGTTTGAAAAATATATCTCGGTGCATATCGCTGACGACTGGACGGAGAAAGTGAGCGAGATCAAAACCCGGCTGTTGCGCGGGAAAGAAATCGCCGAACAGATTAATATCCTGGGCGACGACGGAGTACCCGTGGAGTACCATATTACCTTCTGGAAGTCGGAGTTAATCGATTTTGTTGTACTACAGCAGGATGCATTCGACGAGGTAGATGCGGTGACGCCCATCGAACGACAGAAAAACATACTCGACCTGGTCGTGAAAGTTTGCCGAACCGACTTTGAATTTGACAACTTCAACGAAGTGGCCGCCTTCTTCAAAGAGTTGATCAACATTGGCCGCCAGATGAATTATGCCGTGTTTGGTTCGGAAAAGTTCAATCAATACTACAATCAGCTTATAGAAAAGGTATCCGGTATCCCGTTGTCGGAAATCAGTAAATCATAGAAGTTATGGCAAAAGCATTTCAAAAAATATATACAAAAATAACCCAGATCACCAAGGCTACCTGTTCGGTAAAAGCCACCAATGTAGGGTACGATGAGCTGGCAACTGTAGAAGGGAGACTGGCGCAGGTGGTAAAAATTATGGGCGACGAGGTAACATTGCAGATTTTTGAAGGAACCGAAGGAATCCCCACCAATGCCGAAGTGATGTTTATGGGCAAATCCCCCTCACTGAAGGTGAGCGACCAGTTGGCGGGCCGTTTTTTCAATGCGTTTGGCGAACCTATCGACGGCGGACCAGTGCCGGAAGGAGAAGAACGGCCTATTGGCGGACCTTCTGTCAATCCTGTACGGAGGGAACAGCCCTCCGAGCTGATCGCCACCGGCATCGCAGGGATCGACCTAAACAACACGTTGGTTTCGGGTCAGAAGATTCCTTTCTTTGCCGACCCCGACCAGCCTTTCAACCAGGTGATGGCCACTGTGGCGCTGCGTGCCCAGACCGACAAGATCATTCTGGGAGGGATGGGAATGACCAACGACGACTACCTTTACTTCAAGAACGTGTTCAGCAATGCGGGTGCTTTGGACCGCATCATCTCGTTTATGAACACGACCGAGGACCCTGCCGTGGAACGTCTGCTAGTGCCTGACATGGCGCTGACGGCAGCCGAATACTTCGCGGTAGACAAGAACGAAAAGGTGTTGGTGCTGCTGACCGATATGTCTTCCTACGCAGATGCACTCTCCATCGTATCAAACCGTATGGATCAGATACCCTCGAAAGATTCAATGCCGGGCTCGCTCTACTCCGATCTGGCAAAGATCTATGAAAAAGCCGCTCAATTCCCCTCCGGTGGCTCCATCACCATTCTGGCGGTGACCACCCTCTCGGGAGGCGACATCACCCATGCCGTACCCGACAACACCGGGTATATCACCGAGGGGCAGCTTTTTCTGCGTCTCGACAGTGATGTGGGTAAGGTTATCGTAGATCCCTTCCGCTCTCTTTCGCGCCTCAAACAACTGGTACAGGGAAAGAAAACGCGGGAAGATCACCCTCAGGTGATGAATGCGGCCGTTCGCCTCTATGCCGATGCTGCCAACGCGAAGACTAAGCTGGAGAACGGGTTTGACCTTACCGACTACGACAAGCGGACGCTCTCGTTTGCAAAGGATTACTCCAGGGAATTGATGGCTATCGATGTAAATCTGGACACCGTGGAGATGTTGGATAAAACATGGGAGTTGCTGTCGGACCACTTTAAGCCGGCAGAGGTAAATATGAAACAGGAGTTGGTGGAAAAGTACTGGAAATAAAGAATGGCTATCAAATTTCAATATAATAAGACTTCCCGTCAGCAGCTCGAAAAGCAGCTGGCTGTGCGTGAAAGGGCACTTCCTACCTTGCAAAACAAGGAGACCGCACTGCGTATGGAGGTAAAAAAAGCCAAAGATGAAATAGACACGCTGGAAAAGGAACTTGAGGCACAGGTACAGTCTTATCATAAGATGATGGGTATGTGGATGGAATTCGACTCATCGCTGATTCGTGTAAAAGATGTACACCTCTCGAAGAAAAAAATTGCCGGGGTGCTCATCCCCATACTCGACAGGGTGGAATTTGAGCTCAGGCCCTTCAGCCTTTTTAATCGTCCCAAATGGTTTCTGGATGGGGTAAAAACGTTGGAAAGCCTTGCCGAGACAGGCATTCGACGCGACTTCCACATTATACGCCTCAACCGCATAGAGTATGCCCGTAAAAAAACCACCCAGAAAGTCAACCTGTTCGAAAAAGTGCAGATACCAGGATATCAGGAGGCAATCCTCAAAATAAAGCGGTACCTCGAAGACGAAGAGAATCTCTCCAAATCGTCCCAAAAGATCATGCGCACCCATCAGGAACAACGAAGAAAGGAGGGGGAAGGCATATGGTAGCAAAAATGAAAAAAATTACCTTCCTGGCTTTTCACAAAGATTACGACTGCTTTCTGCATGATCTGCGCAACCTGGGGATGATTCATGTTGTGGAACACGACCGGACCGAGGCAGATGAGGAAGGACTGCAGCAATTTGTGGCCGAGTCAAAGAAGCTAAATGAGGCATCCAAAATTCTGAAAAGATACCGGGATAAAAAGACAACGGCGACATTCAACGAGCCGGATGCGGAGCAAGGGAAAACAATTCCTGCGGCAATAGAAAAGATCGAAAACAGAAAATCGTCCCTCAGCCAACAGTTGCAGGTATCCATCAAGGAGAGGGATGCATTGAGGCCCTGGGGTGATTTTGATCCCGAAAACATCCATCGCCTGGAAAAAGCTGGTTATCACGTGCATTTCTTCGTTTCACCCGACAACAAGTACAATCCGGAGTGGGAAACGCTGTACGATGCGGTAGTGGTAAAAAAAGAATCATCGAAAACCTATTTCATGACGGTCAACCACATCGATCGGATGGCCGACCTGCTGGATCTGGAAGAGGTCAAATTGCCCAACGTGTCGTTCTCCGCTCTCAACAGGCTGATCGATTCGCTCCTGGAAAAGAAAAAGCTTCAGGACGATGTACTGCAAAGGCTATCGAACGACCTTCCCTCGGTGGAGGCTGCCCTCCGGGAGCTGGATAATCGCATAGCCTTCACACGGGTAGCACAAAGTGCCACCCCGCTGGCCGACGAAAAGCTGTTGCTTCTGCAAGGTTGGGCACCGGCGGAGAACGTATCAGAGATCTTGTCGTATCTGGAATCGAAGGATGCCTACTTTGAAGTGTCCGACCCGCTGCCGGAGGACGATGTACCCATTAAGTTCCAAAACAACAAGTTCTTCCGGCTATTTGAGCCGGTAGCAGAGCTCTACATGTTACCCAAATACAACGAGATTGACCTTACCCCCTATTTTGCTCCGTTTTACATGTTGTTTTTTGGCTTGTCGCTGGGTGACATGGGCTACGGTCTGTTTCTTTTGATAGTGGCAACATTGGTTAAGATGTTTCAAAAGCAAAAACTTGGTACAAGTGTAAAAACCATCCTGTCGCTGGTGCAGGTGCTGGGTGCCTCCACCATGGCTGCCGGCCTACTGACGGGAGGCTTCTTCGGCTTTGCCGTGTACGACCTCGACAATCCTATATCACAGATGCTGAAAGAGAAAGCTTACTTCAACAACAACCAGATGTTTATGTTGTCGTTGGTGCTGGGAGTCATACAAATACTTTTCGGCATGTGCCTGAAAGCGGCAAACCGCATCAAACAGTTCGGCTTTATCCATGCTGTATCTACTCTGGGGTGGATCCTGCTTCTGAGCAGTTTCATCCTTTCCTACCTGGCACCAGCATTGTTGCCCATGGGTGGAACACTGCACCTTATCGTGATGGGGGCGGCGGCCGTACTCATTTTTTTCTTCAACACACCCGGAAAGAATCCGGCAATCAATCTGGGACTCGGGCTGTGGGACACCTACAACATGGCTACCGGGTTGTTGGGCGACGTGTTGTCTTACGTGCGGTTGTTTGCTCTCGGGCTTTCGGGAGGTATCCTGGCCAGCGTCTTCAACAGCCTGGCCACCGGTATGAGCCCCGACCACACCATCGCCGGCCCCATTGTGGCCATCCTGATCTTTCTGGTCGGGCACACCATCAACATCTTCATGAATGTGCTGGGAGCCATTGTACATCCGGTGCGACTCACGTTCGTGGAGTTTTACAAAAACGCCGAATTCACCGGCGGAGGAAAGAAGTATACCCCTTTCAGGGCATCAAATGTATGGAACAATCAAACAATAAATTAAAAAAGTGAGTAAATGGAAACAAATTTATTAATCGCCTATATAGGCATCGCGATCATGGTTACACTCTCAGGGATAGGCAGTTCCTACGGTGTTACCATTGTAGGAAATGCCGCTATTGGTGCGGCAAAAAAAGTAGATGGTAAGTTCGGGAACTTCCTTGTGTTGACTGCCCTCCCGGGTACACAGGGCTTGTATGGCTTTGCCGGTTACTTCATGTTTCAGAATATTTTCAATATCCTGACTCCGGAGATTACCTTCTTTCAGGCTATGGCCACGCTGGCTTCGGGTCTGGCACTTGGTTTTGTGGGCCTGTTGTCGGCCATCCGCCAGGGACAGGTCTGTGCCAATGGTGTGGTTTCCATCGGACAGGGACACGATGCTTTCAGCAACACGCTGATTCTGGCAGTCTTCCCGGAGCTCTACGCCATTGTATCGCTCGCTGCTGCGTTCCTCATGGGATCTGCGGTTGCGTAGAGGTCGAAAGGTTAAATTACTGAATTTAGAATGGGGGCGGTTTCCGATGATACCGACCCCATTTTAGTTATGCACAATCTCTTTCCGGTCTATTCCAATGTCGTTCATGGACACAGGATCATCCACCGGTTCAATATGCGTGGATACGGTCACCGGTTCGTCGAACATCTTACCGATGTTTTCTTCAATCCTGTCTGCACAGTCATGCCCTTTCTGTACGCTCCAGTCTCCGGGAACCAAGACATGCACAGAGATAAACTTTCGTTGCCCCGCCACACGGGTAAGCAACGAATGGTAGGCAATCTCCTGCTCCTGCAGAGAATCGAGATAAGCGGTAATTTTTTGCATATCTTCCTCAGGAATGGCCGCATCCATCAGCCCGCTGGCAGAGCGGCTGATAAGTCTGTATCCGGTATAAATGATATTGAGAGCCACCAGGATGGCAATGATAGGGTCGATAATTACCCATCCTGTAAACTTTACAATCACGATACCGGCAATCACCCCGACCGAAGTCCATACATCGGTCATCAGGTGTTTCCCATCGGCCTCCAGCACAAGCGACTTCCTTTGCTTCCCTTTCTTTATCAGAAGAAGGCCGACCGCCATGTTCACGAGCGATGCCAAAAATGAAAACAACAGTCCTGTATTGATATTCTCAAGAGGAATGGGTTCCATAATGCGGGGAATAGCGGACCGGATAATACTGAACGCGGCAACAAGAATAAGAGCACCTTCCGTCGCACTGGAAAAGTATTCCGCTTTGCTATGCCCGTAAACATGGCCTTCGTCTGCCGGTTTTTGAGAAATATTGAGCATGATTAACGCAAACACGGCAGCGAAAAGGTTTACGAACGACTCCAGTGCATCGGACATAAATCCCATCGATCCTGTCACATGATAGGCATAAAATTTTAGCAAGATGGTGACTATTGCCGCAGCAATAGAAAGATACAGAAAATGTTGGAGCGGGTTTTGTTTCATTCGTGAATTCCTTTATTATCAGACAAAAATAATCAATTTACCTCATGACAATTCCAATAAATCCTGAATTATTTATTTCTTCCCCCTAATTTAGATTCGTTCTACGCCATTACCGGTTAAAATCAGACCATTCCGTTTTTTGAACCGAAGATAATTATTTTCAGGAATAATCCTTTTTCATTATCTTTGCATTGCATTAAAACCAGATATTTCGTTTATTGAACGTTATCTATTTGTTGATGTTCTAACACACTAAGAGTAAACTATGTTTGAAAATTTAAGTGAAAGGCTGGAGAGGTCGTTTAAAATACTGAAAGGCCAGGGTAAGATCACCGAAATCAATGTGGCCGAAACCTTGAAGGAGGTACGCCGTGCCTTGCTCGATGCCGACGTGAATTACAAAACTGCCAAGGAATTTACCGAAACTGTCAAGCAGAAAGCAATGGGTCTGGATGTACTCAATGCCGTGAAGCCGGAGCAGATGATGGTGAAGATCGTGCACGACGAACTGGCAACACTGATGGGGGGTGCTGCCGTGGACATCAACATCAAGGGGACGCCGGCCATAATTCTCATGTCGGGACTACAGGGATCGGGGAAGACCACCTTCTCCGGGAAGCTGGCCCATATGCTCAAAAGCAAACGGGGAAAAAATCCATTGCTGGTGGCGGGCGACGTCTACCGTCCCGCAGCCATCGAACAACTCAAAATATTGGGAGAGCAGATTGGGGTATCGGTCTATGCGGAAGAAGAAAACAAGAATCCGGTAAAGATAGCCCAAAATGCCATCCAACATGCCCGTCAACATGGTAAAGACCTGGTAATCATCGATACTGCCGGCCGTCTTGCGATCGACGAGCAGATGATGAACGAGATCGAATCGATCAAGAAGGCAGTCAACCCGCAGGAGATCCTGTTCGTGGTGGATGCGATGACCGGCCAGGATGCCGTAAACACGGCCAAAGAGTTCAACCAGCGGCTCGACTTCAACGGCGTGGTGCTCACCAAACTCGACGGTGACACCCGTGGTGGTGCAGCTCTCTCTATTCGTTCGGTGGTTGACAAGCCCATCAAATTTGTCGGTACGGGCGAAAAACTGGATGCCATCGATGTGTTCCACCCGGAACGTATGGCCGACCGTATCCTGGGAATGGGTGACATCGTGTCACTCGTGGAAAAGGCACAGGA
>NZ_DCEN01000074.1:36152-43146 GCF_002316955.1 Proteiniphilum sp. UBA1028 | reverse complement strand
CCCAGATTCAGCAGATTAAGAAGATGGGTAACCTGAAAGATCTGGCCTCCATGATTCCCGGAGTGGGCAAGCAGATCAAAGACCTGGACATCGACGACGATGCGTTCAAGGGCATTGAGGCGATTATTCGTTCTATGACACCCGGGGAACGCAGCAATCCCGAGATTCTAAACGGGAGCCGGCGTGCCCGCATCGCCAAGGGAAGCGGCACCAACGTGCAGGAGGTGAACAAGCTCCTCAAACAGTTCGACGAGACCCGCAAGATGATGCGGATGATGACTTCGGGAGGTGGCAAAAAGGCAATGCGTAACATGCGGAGAAGATGAAACTGATAGACGGAAAGGCTGTTGCTACACAAATTAAGCAGGAGATAGCCGAAGAGGTAACCCGGATAAAAACGGCCGGAGGCAAAACCCCTCATCTGGCAGCCGTGCTGGTGGGTCACGACGGCGGCAGTGAAACCTATGTGGCCAACAAAGTACGTGCTTGTGAAGAAGTAGGCTTCACGTCCACCCTAATCCGTTACGAGGCGGATGTGACCGAGGAAGAACTCCTCGCCTGCGTGGATCGCTTAAATAAAGATGCAGACATCGACGGTTTCATTGTTCAGCTGCCCTTACCCAAACATATCTCCGAGGAGAATGTGACCGAGGCCATTGATTACCGGAAGGATGTGGACGGCTTTCATCCGGTGAACGTGGGACGTATGTCGCTTGGAATGCCCTGTTTTCTCTCCGCTACGCCAGCAGGAATACTGGAACTTCTGAAAAGGTACAACATCGAAACAAGAGGGAAGCACTGCGTGGTGCTGGGGCGTAGCAACATCGTCGGCAAACCGGCGTCGATGCTGATGATGCAAAAAGGATATCCCGGCGACTGTACCGTTACTGTCTGCCATAGTCGTACAAAAAACATCAAGGAGATCTGCCTGCAGGCCGACATCATCATCGCCGCACTGGGTGTTCCCGAATTTCTGAAGGGAGACATGGTGAAAGAGGGAGCAGTGGTGATTGATGTTGGCACCACCCGCGTGCCGAGCGACAAGACAAAATCAGGGTTCAAGCTGACGGGCGACGTGAAGTTCGATGAGGTGGCGCCCAAATGTGCCTTCATTACGCCAGTGCCTGGGGGTGTGGGCCCGATGACCATTGTGTCACTACTCAGGAACACCCTGCTGGCAGGGAAAAAGGAAATTTATCCCTGATAAACAACTTTTTTCAGCATGAAACGAGTGAAAAAACATGTTGTTGTCACCGGTGGCGCCCAGGGTATTGGCCGGGTCGTATCGCAAGAATTGCTGAATAACGGCTACAAAGTATCAATCTTCGACATCGACAATGAGGCAATGGAGGAGATTCGTCCCCATTTTCCTTCTCGCCACTGCGGGTTCTTTGTTACAGATATTTCCAACGAAGTAAGCCTCCGTTCATCCATCAGGGCGGCTATCAAGAAATTCGGACCAGCATATGGCCTGGTCAATAATGCCGTTTATGAAATCTTCAAGCCAATGGAAGAACTCACCCTGGATGAATGGAACCGGGCCATCACCACCAACCTTACCGGCACCTTTCTCTGCAGCAAGTACCTTGCCCCTTACCTCAGGGAGACCAAGGGGGCGATAGTGAATATGTGTTCTACCAGGGCATTTCAGTCCGAAGCCCACACCGAATCTTACTCAGCCTCCAAGGGCGGTATCTTCTCACTCACCCACGCTATGGCTGTAAGCCTTGCCCCGGATGTACGGGTCAACAGTATCAGCCCCGGATGGATCGATGTGTCGGCAATAAAGAAGAAAAAGGCTGCACGGCAAGTGGAACTAACGAAGGAAGATCATTTGCAGCATCCCGCAGGACGCGTCGGAAATGCCCTGGATGTAGCACGGATGGTTTTGTTTCTTCTGGATGCCGGGAACAGCTTTATTACGGGACAAAACTTCACTGTTGACGGGGGAATGACAAGGAAAATGATCTACGTATAACCCGTTAATTGCGCCTCACTTTAATTAGAACGATACCCACCAGCGTCCAGAATATCTCCCGGATACGCTTGCACAAACTCACAAATACTCCGTAAGCTAGAGGGATCGATAAGACACCATAAACCATCATCATCCCTCCCTCGCGCGATCCCATTTGCATGGGCATAAAAAACAGGAGGTTGCCAACGAGCGACTGAATGGATTCAATGAGCACGCTCTCCCCGAATGACACCGGCCACCCGATGGCCTGCATCATCAGCACCACCTCTACACAGATTAAAAAGCGGGAAAACAGTTCCAGGAGGAGTGAAATAATAAAATCTTTTTTGCGGTTGGTGTACAGATCGGCAATCAGATAATCCATCTGATCAATCTTCTCCTGGTTTTGCAACCGGTAGGCTCTAATTCGTTTTCCGAGAAAAGGCAGTCTGCTTCCCAGTATCAAAGCCCTGTCTACCCCGCCCCTTGTATATACACGGTAAGCCCAAAAAAGCAGAAGGAAGGAAGTGGCACTCGAGAGGAGCATGGCTAGTTCAACCGTATGGGAGAGAACAGGCACCAGGAAAAACAACAACGGGATGGAAATCATCCAGAAGATAAAATGAGAAACAAAATGCATCATGGTCGCCAGCAGCACGGAAGAAGTGGCTTTCTGAATACCCAGCGTCGGTTTCAACTCAATAATCTTATACGGCTCTCCTCCCATCAGTCCGAAGGGGGTGATGTAATTGATTGCAAACCCACTGATGACCAGCTTAAAGAGACTGAAAAAACCGACTCTTTTTGCTTCCGGGCTCCCATCCTGAATAATCAGATTGCAAGAGATTGTGTTCAGGAGATAGACAATTGCCCAAAGTCCGATAATGGGTACGAACCACCAGCCGGTCCGCCTGATATCACTCCAGATGGTGCCGATACCAATTTTATAGATCATAATTCCCAGTGCGAGTACACCGAGAAAAAAGAAAACATTTTGTGCAATCTTTGTTTTTTTTGCCATATTGGGGCAAGTCAGGATATTATTTTCTAAAAGGGGCCTTTACGACAATGGCTTTCAGGCTCTTATTTCGTATCCTGATATAAACCTCGGTATCTGTTTTTGCATATTCGGGCTTTGTATATCCCATCCCGATGCCGGACTTCAGCACCGGCGAGATCGTGCCCGAGGTCACCTTGCCAATCACTTCACCGGCAGCGTTGACAATGTCATAACCGTGACGGGGAATTCCCTTCTCCAACAATTCAAAGCAGCACAGCTTGCGGGATACCCCTTCTGACTTCTCCTTTTCCAGCACCTCCCTGCCTACGAACGGCTTGTTGTCGGCAAATTTTGTGATCCATCCCAGTCCAGCCTGCAAAGGGGTAGTGGTATCATCCAGTTCGTTCCCGTAAAGGCAGAATCCCATCTCAAGGCGCAGCGTATCGCGTGCCCCGAGACCGATTGGCTTGATGCCGTAAGCTGCTCCCTTGTCGAAGAGTGCATCCCAAATCTTACCTCCCTGCTCCGGATAAAAATACAACTCAAATCCGCCGGCCCCTGTGTACCCTGTGTTGGAGATAATGACATTATCTACGCCTGCAACAGTACCGGTTGTAAAGGAGTAATAGGGAATCACGGAGAGATCAACAGAAGTCAGCTTTTGCAGCACCTCCATTGCCTTTGGGCCCTGCACGGCCAACTGTGCCATCCATCCGGAAGCATTTTCCAGTTCCGCTCCCATTGTATTATGTTGCTGACACCAGAGCCAGTCCTTCTCGATATTGGCAGCGTTGACTACAAGAAGATATTTCTCCTGTTCAAACTGGTAGACGATGAAGTCATCCACAATACCACCCTGTTCATTCACAAAACAACTGTATTGTGCCTTACCGGGTTGTAGCCTGGAAGCGTCATTACTCCCTACTCTCTGCAAAAACTCCAGCGCTTTGGGCCCTTTTACCCAAAACTCACCCATGTGCGAAACGTCAAAAACGCCCACGGCATTCACCACTGTGAGGTGTTCATCCATGATACCGGAGTACTCAATGGGCATATTATAACCGGCAAATTCGTGCATCCTGGCTCCAAGAGCAACGTGCAAATCGGTAAACGGGGTCTGTTTCATATTGTAAAAATTAGTTTCAGGATCATTCTTCAGGGGCATCGGCACCTTTCGCAACAAGTTCGGCGATCTTTACAATTACCTCCGATGCTTTTTTCAACGACGGGACCGGCAAAAATTCGTACCTGCCGTGGAAGTTCATTCCACCGGCAAAAATATTGGGACAGGGCAATCCCATGAACGACAGGCGTGCACCGTCGGTGCCTCCCCGTATCGGCCTGATATGAGGCTTCACACCTATCTCCTCCATAGCGCGGGAGGCATAATCAATCACATGCTGCACCGGTTCCACCTTCTCGCGCATGTTATAATACTGATCGGTTAGCTCCAGCTTCAGGCGGTTACCGTACTTTTGGTTAAGGAAATCGACCGATTTTACCATCAGCGCTTTACGTTCTTCGAATCTTGTCCGGTCATGGTCGCGGATGATGAGCGACAGCTTCGCCTCATCCACAGTACCATTTTGTGATATCAGATGAAAAAAGCCCTCGTACCCTTCCGTCGTTTCGGGACGTTCCTCCCCGGGGAGCAGCGCTATCAGCTCGTTGGCCAAATGAAGCGCATTGATCATCTTGTTCTTGGCATATCCGGGATGCACATTGCGTCCCTGTATCTCAATCTTGGCAGAAGCAGCGTTGAAGTTCTCGTACTCCAGTTCTCCCAGCTCGCTGCCATCCATCGTATATGCCCATTGGGCGCCGAATTTGGCCACGTCAAATTTATCGGCTCCGCGCCCTATCTCCTCGTCGGGAGTAAATCCAATCCGAATCTTGCCGTGTTCAATTTCAGGATGATCCAAAAGATATTGCATGGCGGTCATTATTGCTGCGATCCCCGCCTTATCATCAGCTCCCAGCAATGTGGTACCATCGGTGACAATGATATCTTCCCCTGTATGTCTGAGCAATTCCGGGAAATCGGCAGGCGACATGATCACATTTTTTGCTTCGTTCAGCACAATGTCGTTTCCATCGTAATTTTTAATCACCCGCGGATTGACGTTCTCGCCGCTCATATCGGGACTGGTATCGAAATGGGCTATAAACCCGATGACAGGAGTATCTTTGCGTGTATTGGCAGGCAAGGTCGCCATCAGATAACAATTATTATCGAGGCTCACATCGCTTAATCCCATTTCCACAGCTTCTTTTTCAACCTCTTTGGCTAGATTGAACTGCTTTTGGGTACTGGGGGTCTGTGTACTGTTTTCGTCTGATTGCGTATCGATACGCGCATATTTAATAAATCGGTCTACGATATCCATGTATTATGCTGAATTGGTTTGATTTTTTCTTAGTTAGAGCTTTATTGCGTTTACAAAGATAAAAAAATGGGGTGAATAGTAAAAATCATTTATCCTATTTTGTAAGTCGAAAAAAAAACGTACCTTTGCATTCGGGTAAGTCCTATACGGCCAGCTCCCATTGAATCCCCCAGGTCTTGACCGAAGCAAGGGTATTTGGTTGTAGCGGCGCGATATAGTAAGCTTACCCTTTTTTATGATACAACGAACCCCTTCTGCTGCAAGCAACGGAAGGGGTTTTCGTTTATGCTGGATGACAAACGTCACGCAATTTTCGGAAACAGTTTTCTGTCTAACGAATATTTTCCGGCACCTATCAGTACGGATGCAGCAAAAACAATGAGAAGATCGAGAGCATGACCAAAAATCATAAAATTGTCACCGGCTGAAAGATGCGTTGCCAGCGCCACCGACATTGTTCCGGTAAGCAACAAGGCCGCAGGACGAAAGAAAAGCCCCAGCGCAAAGAGCAGCCCTCCCACCGATTCGCCAACCGCACCAAGGAATCCCCAGAACGCCGGAGCAAAATCGATTCCAAAGTTTGACATGGTGCTTCCCACCATCGTCCAGGTTTCCACCCCGCCCGTTATTTTGGGATATCCGTGTAAAAAGATGGATATACCAATTCCCACTCTTAAAATGAGCCATCCGGCCTCTTGTAAATTATTTTTTTGTTTCATATTATTGTTTACTTATAATTAATGCTTATCTGCGCATCTTTAACCATAAACTAACCTGTTTTGTTTATATTTGTAACATAAAAAAAATCGATATGTCAACATATGCTCCTTTTGCCAAACCGATGTACGTGATGCTTAAACCGGTAGGATCAAAGTGCAATCTCAATTGCGACTATTGCTACTACCTGGAAAAGTCCAGCCTCTATCCGGACAAGCATCAGGTGATGAGCGAAGAACTTCTTGAACGTTTTGTTCAACAATATATTGAATCTCAAACCATGCCTCAGGTGATGTTCACCTGGCATGGCGGTGAAACGTTGATGCGGCCCCTCTCCTTTTACAGGAAGGCGGTAGAATTGCAGAAAAAATATGGCCGTGGAAGGCAGATAGACAATTCCATTCAAACCAACGGCACCCTGCTGAACGATGATTGGTGTAAATTCTTTAAAGAGAATAACTTTCTCGTTGGCATCTCTATCGACGGGCCACAGGATTTTCACGACGAATATCGTCGCGACAAGATGGGTCGCCCCTCTTTTCACCGGGTGATGAAGGGAATTGAATTGCTGAAAAAGCATGGCGTAGAGTACAACTGCATGGCGGTTGTGAATGATTACAACGTAGATTACCCGCTTGAGTTCTACCGCTTCTTTAAAGGAATCGGGTGTCAGTATGTGCAGTTCACGCCCATTGTAGAGCGACTGCGAAAAGCTAAATCGCCTTTAAAGTTGGCCACAGCTCAGGAAAATGACGACGAGGTGGAGTTGGCTCCTTTCACCGTGCCGGCAGAAAAGTGGGGAAAATTCCTGTGTACCGTTTTTGATGAATGGATCAAAGAGGATGTAGGGAAAATATTTATTCAGATATTTGACTCCACCCTGGCCAACTGGGTGGGTGAGCAGCCGGGGGTATGCACCATGGCCAAAACATG
>NZ_DCEN01000074.1:16149-35914 GCF_002316955.1 Proteiniphilum sp. UBA1028 | reverse complement strand
CTGGGCAACATATACAGCAACACGCTTACATCGATGATGTATTCGGAGAGGCAACAAACATTTGGAAACAACAAATTTGACACGCTGCCACAGCAGTGCCGGGAATGCGACGTGCTGTTTGCCTGCTACGGCGAATGTCCCAAGAACAGGTTCCTGAAAGACCGATACGGAAACAAGGGATTAAATTATCTTTGCAAAGGTTATTACGCGTTCTTTCGCCATGTGATGCCATATATGGACTTCATGAAACAGGAACTACTGGCAAAAAGGCCGCCAGCAAACGTAATGGAATGGGTAAAGCAGGGAAATCCACAATAAGAACAAGATTTAAATCAAAAAAACCGAATTCCCAAGGAATTCGGTTTTTCTAATAACTCGAAGCCTGTGTCTCGAATCAATTTTCCCCTTTGCGGGCAGAATAACTGATTTTAAGTGCGTAGGCTTTTCTCAATGCCTGCTTTACATCTGTAATGTATTGCATGCGCGTTTCTTCGTCTGCTTTAATGGAAACAGTCATCAGTGGCTGATCTGCTTCGTTCATACTTGCCTTTTCCTGGGCAATATAGTCCTGAATTTCGGACACCTGAGCGAAGCGATCGTTCAACTGCATTTGGGTACCTGTACCCAATCTTGTATCCATGGGAGCGCCTATATTGATATAGGTAACCAGAGACTTCTTTTCCAGTTTCTGAACTTCCGAGGCAGTAGGCAATTTCATTCTGACCATCAATGTTTCCGAACGCATTGTGGTGGTAACCATAAAGAAAAACAGGATGGCGAAAACCAAGTCAGGCATGGAAGCTGTATTCAGCTCCGGCATCTCTCTTTTACCACTCTTATTAAATTTTCCCATGATTATTGTCCTCCTCCATAATTTTTAGGTTCAGCTTCGGAAATACGTTGAGGAAACAGATTATTGATCTGCTCCTGCTGTTGTTCCGTCAAATCCTCGTACGATGTATTGAAATATTTACGGGAGCCTTCTTCTCTCAGTTCGTTGTATGCTCTCACCACTTCGTTCTGTACGGCAATGTAAGCCTTGTAGCTTGTGGTGGCGTCGTTCTGGATGGATACAACATGTTGTGCCGTTACGGGGACTGTGCCGATAGGTGCACCAAAATCCTCTTCGGTCAACTCAGGAAGTACCGGGCTGTTTTGTGTATTCAGCACAAACTCCTTCACCACGTCTTTCAAGGGTACCTGTCCGCCATCGCCTCGCAATTCATCCTCGTTTGCATAGAGATGTGTGGCCAACTGGTTCTGCACCAACGTTTCGTTTCGTGCATTCACCAATACCACCAGCAAATTCCTGCGCTGCACATCTACGGAGGTTTGTTCCTCGGTCTGTGGCGGTGGTGGCAAACGGCGTGCCAATCCGGAGTCGGTATCCATGCTCGAAACCATCAGGAAGAAACAGAGCAACAGGAATGAAACGTCAGCCATGGAGCTGGCATTAATTCCCGGAACTTTTCTATTTGTTTTTGGCATAAATTTACCTCTTTTTTAATTGTTCTCTTTGAGAACCGTGCAACTATTTTTTTCTTGTGACAAAGGGCATCACCAATATCGCCAACACGGTAAGCGTTAGCATGATATAACAGCTAAAAAGCCACATATCCGTCATTTTCAGTACTCCGGCAACGTTGTCGGGACCGGAATATCCGGGAATATTCAACGGCGTACCATTTCCCATAGCAAACGTGATAAACAGCATGGCAGCCAGTCCAATCAGAACCAGGAACCCGCTTAATGCTTTTTTCGGGCTTTCCTTCAACTGTTTTAAGAAAGCAGATATCGCAAATCCGATCAACACAACCACTGTGATTGCCAGAAGGATATAGGACCAATAGAGTACAATATCAGTGTACTTGGGCTGACTCAAGTCGGCCACAATTTTATCTTGTGCCGGTGTTTGACCTCCAAGATAAAACAAGGCCATCACCAGTATCGAAACGACGACACCGATAAGGAGGGTTGTCTTGGAAGTTCTGTGTATTTTCGTTACAGCCATGGCGATTACAAGTTTTTGTATTTAACGTTATATTTGATCACCTGATCAAGGAAAGTGATGGATGCGTCTTCCATTTTGTTCAGGATACCTTCCATCTTGCTGAGGATATAGTTATAGATAACCTGGAGAATCAAGGCAACAATCAAACCACCCACGGTCGTGATCAAAGCCACCTTCATACCACCGGCTACAATCGTCGGGCTCATATCCCCTGCTCTTTGGATATCATCGAAAGCCATAACCATACCTACTACCGTTCCAAGGAATCCGAGTGACGGAGCAATCGCGATGAACAAGGTGATCCAGGAGAGGTTTCTTTCCAGCAAACCAGACTGTACACCACCGTATGATACAATAGAACGTTCAACAACATCCGCTCCCTGATCCAAACGAAGCAATCCCTGATATACAATGGAAGCTACCGGGCCTCTAGTGTCGCGGGCAATACCTTTTGCAGCTTCTACATCACCTCTGTCAAGAGCTTCGCCAATTTTGCCGAGGAATGCATCAGGATCCACATCAGCAAGGCTCAGGTAGATGATTCTTTCGAGACAGAAAGCGAGACCAAGGATCAAACAGATAGCGATGGAACTCATAAAACCTGCACCACCTTCAATAAATTTCACCTTCAAGGCCTGATGAAATCCACCGGTAGATGTTTCCTGTACAGCAGCAGGTGCAGTTTCTACAGGTGTTGCAGCTACTTGTTCTGTTTGTTCTTCCGGAGTTGCGTCTTGTGCGAAAAGAACCGAAGACAATCCAACGGACATCATTCCGAGGATTGCTAAAATTGCAAATAACTTTTTCATTGTGTGTTCAATTTTTTTGATTAATGATCGTTGATTTTTTTGTATTTATAATTGATTTTCTTGTGTTGTTGTCCCAAATGAAATGTGACTGTTTAATTTCTGCGGAGAGAGCGGGATTCGAACCCGCGATACACTTTTGGCGTATACACGCTTTCCAGGCGTGCCTCTTCAACCACTCGAGCATCTCTCCAATGGAGATTCCCGTTAAAACGGGTGCAAATTACAAAAAAAAAATCATTTGCGTTCCATCTGGGGAGCAAAATTACTGAATTTATCGATTATATGCACCCTCTACAAGCAAATATTTTTTTAAAACTTATATTTATCATTATCAAAACCAAATAACTCCCTGGCATTGTTGGTGGTTATACCGGCCGCTTCTTCCGGGCTTATCTCCCAAACATCGGCCAAACTCGTCAGAATATGGGATAAATATGAGGTTTCATTCCTTTTTCCCCGGAAGGGTACGGGCGCAAGATAAGGTGCATCGGTCTCAAGAATTACCCTGTCGTGTGGACAATTTCTGAGTGTTTTTGCCAATCCGGAATTCTTAAAGGTTAGTACGCCGTTGATTCCAATGCAAAAATTTTTCAATTCCAGGATAGCTTCCAGCTCATCTACTGTACCTCCAAAACTATGAAATACTCCTCTCAACTTTTCTTGTCCCGTTCGCTTGATACTCCGGATCACCTCTTTCGTGGCATTCCGGAAATGGATGGATACCGGAAGGTCTTTTTCTATGCTCCATGTAAGCTGTTCTTCGAACACGTCGGTTTGAGCCGTTTGCAGTGAGGAGTCCCAATAAAGGTCTATGCCTATTTCCCCAACGGCAACGTAGTTACCGCGAAGGAGTGCTTCATAAATCGTATCGAGTTGTTGCTCCCAGCCGGATCTTACACTGGTGGGATGCAGCCCCATCATGGAATAGAAGAAGCCGGGATATTGTGCTTCGGTAGCCTTTGCCTTGTCAATGGTCGTTTCATCAATGTTGGGCAACAACACCTTTTCCACTCCTGCCTCTTTTGCCCGGGCAACCACAGAGGCCAGGTCGTACCGAAATTCCTCCGTATACAAATGAGCGTGCGTATCAATCAACTTCATCAGACCTGTTCTCCCTTGCGGTAATAATACACTACTCCATACTGCCGGTTTCTATCCAGCCGTTGATCTGTGGCAAGGTCCATATTATCTCTTTCCACCTCTTCCCAAATGTCAAGGATCAATTGATCTACCTTCTCCCTGTATGCGGCCACTTCGTCCTGCACCCGTGTGGTAGCCTTCTGGTGTAGCTTCTGTGTTTGGTATCCCTCCTTGAATAAGGTATACATCACTTTCACCTTGGCTATAGAGGGATTGTATATGGGTACGGCTCCGCGCGATATGCGGGCATTTTCACCTTCAATAATTTTTTGGCCCCACTCCAGCAGTTGCTCGTTCGTGGAGATGTCCGGCACAATCATGTTACACTCTTCCAACCCATAAAGGGAGAGATGTTCTTCTTTTATTTCCGTTCGCAGGATACTCATGTACAATACCTGTACAAAATGGGAAAGATACATGCGGGCATTCTTTGCTTTTACCATAAACAGCTTGTTGGCCTGTACCTGGGTGTCGTACATCTGCTGGTAGCGGCCACAAAGACGCTCAAAGTGCATCAATGTACTTTTTGCTTCCGTAATCAAATGGGGAGAAACCGACAACTCTCGAAAATCCGTGTCTGCAGCTTTTTCAACAGCTGTTCTCAAAGCTTTTAAACGAGCACTGTCCGTATTTGGCAAACGACGATATGGCATGTATTATTTAAGTGAAACTTACTTTTCTCTATTCATCAGATTTTCCGACAACTCAACCAGATCTCTTTTCCGTTCTTCCGGAACGCTGATCAACGAAAGGCAATCCAACGATGCAAGGTAATACTTTTCTATGAGATTCCCGGTAATGATCTTCAAATTTAATTCATCATATATTTTTTTAACAAATCGGATTTTTGCTTCCGGATCAACATCGGATACCGAGAGCCACATCTCCAGCTCCTCTCTTTGTGATTTCTCCGAATTTTTCAGTGCTTTAATTAACAGAAATGTTTTTTTGTTGCAGAGAATATCCCCTCCGATTTTTTTCCCGAATGTGTTGGGGTCGCCATAAACATCCAGCAGATCGTCTTTTAACTGAAAAGCAAGCCCGATGTTTATTCCGTATTCATACAGATGATCCGCATCTTGGGGATCAGCACCCGCAATCACGGCTCCGATTTTTAACGCACAGCCTATAAGCACTGCCGTTTTCAGGCGTATCATGTCGATATATTCCTGTTCCGACACGTCGAGTCTCTTTTCAAAATCCATATCATATTGCTGTCCTTTGCAAATTTGCATGGCAGCGGTCGAAAAAAGGTCAAGCACCTCGGGAAGCAGGTGAACAGGCACCCTGGTTATGTACCGGTACGCCTCAATAACCATAGCATCGCCCGATAGGATTGCACTGTTTGCATTCCATTTTTTGTGGACGGTGGGATTTCCCCGGCGCATATCCGCCTTATCCATGAGGTCGTCATGCAACAGAGAGAAGTTATGAAATATCTCAACGCCCAGTGCCGGGTTCATGGCTTTTTCGGCCTCGCAGCCGAACAGATCGGCCCCCATCAGGGTCAACAAGGGGCGAAGGCGCTTGCCTCCCAGCGAAAGCGTATACCTTGCCGGATCAAACAGGGTGCGAGGCTGATCATCGGCAAACAGCGTGTCGATGGCACTGCCAATCATTTCTTCGAATAGAGCTATTTTAGAGTTCATAAGATCGGTATGTAAGAAAAAAAACTGCTTTTGGTTTTCAAAAGCAGTTTTTATACGTTGTTCACTACGTTAATTTTGTAAGCGGAACACTACGGGCAACGTAAAGCGCACACGTACTGCCTGACCGCGCTGCTTACCTGGTGTCCAGCGGGGCATCTGCTGGATCACGCGTACAGCTTCTTTGTCGAGTGACGGGTCAACCCCGCGAACCACCTGCACATCGGTAATGCTTCCGTCTCTTTCTACCACGAAGTTACAAATCACACGACCCTGAATACCGTTCTCCTGAGCAATGACAGGGTATTTGATATTGTCGCTCAGGAACTTCATCATGGCTGCATTTCCTCCCGGGAATTCGGGCTGATTTTCTACCACCACAAAGATCTCCTCGGTTACTTCTTCCTGTTTGGGTTTTGGAGGTGGGGGCGGAACGTAGGTTTGCATCTGTCGTTGAGACTGGTCGTCCTCAACCTGAATCTTCAGCGTTGTTTCCACTTTTTCTTCCACCACTTCAATGATCTCTGGTGTTTCCGGCTCCGGTGGAGGGGGTGGAGGAGGCGGAGTTGCATCGCGACGAGTAATCTCAATTTCTTCCTCGGCCAAAACATCCTGGACAACAATACTCTCGTCCAGTTTTTTTGTTTCGGTCGACCATTCAAAAGCGAAGAAGAGAACGGATACCCCCAGCACCAATCCCATCAGGATAAAGGTGCCTCTATGCCCTTCCAAATTCGCTTTTGGCGACTTTTTCACTTCATCTCTGTTCATTTTGAATCATTTTTATCTACTTCTTGTTTTGCTACCAATATGCTCTGGATACAAAAATAGGTATTTTTTTTATATCCCATCGCTTTTTTAAAGAAAATTCCCCAAAAGGAATCTTTTTCAATCCGCACGGCCACTCACTTTATCTTATAGATATCTTTCAAATTCCGTCCATACCCGTCGTAATCGAGACCATACCCTACGATAAAATCGTTGGGTATCTCGAGTGCCACGTAATCGATATGGAGCTTCTTCTTCAGAGCTGTCGGCTTAAAGAGCAGAGTGGCGATCTTCACTTCTTTAGGTTGATACTGAGCCAGTTCTTCCAGCAGAGAAACCATGGTTGCCCCGCTATCCACAATATCCTCCACAATCACCACCACACGTCCTGTAATATTTTCGTTCAACCCAAGCACCTCCTTTACTTTCTGGGTAGAAGCAGTGCCCTGGTAAGAAGCCAGCCGAACAAAAGTGATCTCGGAGGGGATGGATACCTCCTTCATAAGCTCTCCGGCAAACATGAAAGCCCCGTTTAGTACTGCGAGAAAAATGGGGTTCCTGCCTTCCAGCTCAACATTTATCTGCTTTGCAACTCGTTTTATCTCATGTTCGATAACCTCTTGTTCAATGAACAGGTCAAACTTTTTGTCTTTTATGGTGATCACCTCTTTCACTTTTCCGGAATTTAAAACGCCAAAATTACTACTTTTTATGTTTCGGAGAAAATGTATTTGACTTTTTCACCTTCAGATCCTGCACGAAAGTTTTTTTTCGCGTTTCACTGCTTGATCAGGTCAGTCAGCTTCACTGCCTGAAACGTCATGTGCGCCACGCTGCTCTCGTACAATATACCAATCGTCTCCCTGTCGATCAGGGTGAGGCATGAGTAGCCCCAGCCAAACTCCTCGTCGAGCATTACCTGATATTCTTCGGGAAAAGTCAGTCCGCCGTCGAGGCTGGCCTTGATGGTGATGCGATGACGATGCTGGGTAGAGTTGGGATTTGAAAAAAGGAGGATATCTTTCCCCAGCAGGTTATCTTCTGCTCGCACGTTCAACAGGCTTGCCATGCACACCGGCTCCTGCAGGACGCTTCGTGAAGAGGGATGTTCCGTCCAGCTCTTCCCGAGGTCTGTCGTGACCGACACCGCACGGCTGCCACCACGATTATCACGCATGTTGAGCATCAGCACACCGGGCGACACCTCTGCCACCTGCGCTTCCGTGGTATTTGAACGGGCCGGATTGTGAATGGTCCAGTTTTCGCCCCTGTCCTTGCTATACATCACCCCTGCGTGGGGCACACGGACTGAGTCGATGAACTGAATGGGGAAGACCAACGTGCCGTCGTGCATGGTTATACCCCTTCCCGGGCCCTGCAAAAGAAATTTCCAGGAAGGATCCTTCACCTGTTCCGTAATGTTTATGGGTGCCGACCAGGTTTTGCCGTCGTCGGTGCTCTTTGTCAACACCAGCTGTGCGGTCGTTTCCATTCCGTTACCCTCCTGGGAGTTCACCCAGGCACGGCCGTTGCCCATGCCGTGCGTCCAGGCTGCCACAATCCAGATAGTTCCGGTTGCGTCGTCCACCAGGATGGAAGGGTCTCCTACCCCATTCTGAGCTTTTGGCAATCCGCCGTACTCTCCAAAGCTCAGCGGCAGCCGCATTGCTTCCCAGGTTTGTCCCTTGTCGGTACTTCTGCTCAGGCCCACATCCACATATTCCTGCAGATCAACACTGCTGTTGTAGCGTACATCATAGACACCAAGCAGCGTGCCGCTATTGGATGTTACCAGACCCGGAATCCGGAAGGCGGCAGATCCGTCGTCTCCTGCATGCCTGACACCTACTCCCATTCTGAGGGTTGTCCTCTCGGTGGCAAAAACGAGTGGTGCACACTTCCCGTCGAGTTTTGCAGAGACCGTCTCCACATCAATTTTTGACAAAATAGAAGTATTGGGCTTCATTTGAAGGCCAATCCAGAAATAGTTTATCCCCGGGAAAAGCGCGTAATCGGGAGAAAAGACAACCTTGTAGTCCGGCAATCGATTTTCGGCCACTTTGATAGAATAGGAAAGATTGGCATCCTTTGTTTTTCCCACCGCGTGGCTCGATACATATTGTACAGGCGAATAGTAGGTCTGATCCTTCCGCTGCGCAGCTTCGGTTCCGCCATAATACAACTTCACCGACTCAATCTCGTTCAGTTGAACTTCGTCGGAAAATTGCAACGCAATCTCGCTCAATTTCTGTGTCTCTTTTGCATCGATCCTGATATAAAAGAGTACATTGTCGTTCCTGTCGATAAGAATGGGTGTTTGGGGCTGTTTTACCTGAATTGTATCTGCCCCCTTCACAGCCAAGATCGTGAACAGCAACAGGTTTATAAATAAAATCTTTCTCATATCTATTGTCGTTAGGTTTAATTATTCGAATTCATCAACAGCAAGAAAAGCGACGTGAATTCTTCGCAAAGATACACAAATTCGCTAAATACTAAAATATATTGAATAATCAGGGTTTAGTTATTAAATATATTTCTTTTATTACGCCTTTTCAGTCCCGTTAAAGCTAAACATTCCCATCAGATGGTATGCACAGGGAATGGTTACATGTAGAGATAATAGTCCCGAACCAGATCAATAAACTCACCGGAATAATGGTGGCGGGCGTGCTCAATCGTCAAACTGTTCCGCAAAGGATTTTTCGTCTTCAGCAGCGTCCATTCTGTCAACAATCGTTTTGGCAGGGAACCGGGCATAGAATAAACCACGGTCTCTCTTTTCAGGAAAAAGCCGTGCGATGCCGCTGATAGCATCAGCTCCTCCCGTTTGTCGTAAGGAAGTATCAGCGCCAGCACCCCTTCCGGTTTCAGACAAATTCCAGCGGAAAGCAGCAGTTCTTGCAATGTGAGGGAAACGGAATGTCTTGCCTTTGTACGCCGGGCATCGGGAGACGGGAGGGAGTCTTTGAAATAGGGTGGATTCGACACAATCAGATCGAACCTTGCCAGCCATTGAGGAGCGCACACTCGGAAGTCCTGCTGTTCCACGGTCATTCTGTCAGAAAAGGGTGAATTGCCGACATTCTCCCTTGCCTGTGTTACAGCGTGGTGATCAATATCGATTGCCGTAATCGTGGCAGCAGGATTTCGCTGCGCCATCATCAAGGCGATGAGTCCGGTACCGGTTCCCACATCCAGGATTTCATTGCTGCAAGTGACGTCTGTCCATGCTCCAATCAGTACGCCGTCGGTTCCCACCTTCATGGCACACCGGTCGTGGTACACCGTAAATTGCTTAAAGCGAAAAAATGGATTGCTCATCTCCTTTTAAATTGGTGATTGCCTCTTTGGCACGGATTTTGAGGAATTATATTCCACATTACAAAACAAAAGTAGCCATTTTCCCGTTTTGATGACGAATAAAATTATGAATATGCATCCATTCAAAATACGTACAATAGGCGACGAAGATTCCGGAGGGAACATCATTTCCTTTATTGCCAGCGACTTTATCGACGGCAATACGGACATTGACGAAGCGCATCTGAAAGAAATCCTGCCGATACTTCCGTTGCGAAATACCATTGTCTTTCCCGGAAGTACACTCCCTATCTCAGTAGGAAGAAAGAAGTCACTGGATCTGATCCGGTCACTCGGCAAAAAACAACGCTATATCGGACTGGTTTGCCAGAAAGACACAAGCGTTGAAAATCCTGATAAGGACGATCTCTACCACATCGGCGTCATTGCCGAAGTGATTCGTGTGATCGAGCTTGCCGACAACAACCTGAGCATCATCGTCCAGGCAAAGAAACGTTTCGAGTGGCTTGAGATCACGCAGACGGAACCGTTCATCAAGGCGACATTTAAATTAATGGACTACCAGAAAGGATCGAAGGAGGATAAGGAGTTCAACGCAATTCTGGACTCTATCCGAGACACCATGCTGCACATGCTGCACCTGCTGGGCGAACCTCCGAAAGAGCTGCTACAGACACTCAGCAACGAATCGTTTACCGACATGCTCATCAGCTATTGCGCCACCAACCTCCCCATCGACAGCCGGGAAAAACAGGAGCTATTGGCGATCAACGATGAGAAGGAACAGGCATACCGCTTGCTGATGATCCTCAACCGCGAGTCACAGATACTGGAGTTAAAGATGAACATTCAGCTGAAAACGCGCGAAGATCTGAATCAGCAACAAAAAGAATACTTTCTGCAGCAGCAGATCAAAACCATCCAGGAGGAACTGGGTGGCAACACGCAGCAGATTGAAATTGACGAGTTCAGAAAGAAGGCAAAAGAGAAAAAGTGGAATGCCGAAGTGGCTGAGACCTTCGAGAAAGAAATACAGAAGCTGGAACGGTTAAACCCGCAGTCGCCAGACTACTCGGTGCAGTTTGGCTATCTGCAAACCATCCTGGAGCTGCCCTGGAATGAATATACCAAAGACAATTTCAACCTGAAGAATGCTCAAAAGATACTGGACAGGGATCATTTCGGGATGGAGAAAGTGAAGGAACGCATCATTGAGCACCTGGCGGTGCTGAAGCTGAAGGGTGATCTGAAATCGCCCATCCTCTGTCTGTACGGACCTCCGGGAGTGGGCAAGACATCGCTCGGAAAGTCCATTGCCGAGGCACTGAACCGCAAATATGTGCGTGTATCGCTGGGCGGGTTGCACGACGAAGCGGAGATTCGCGGGCACCGGCGTACCTATATCGGTGCTATACCGGGACGCATCATTCAAAACATTCAAAAAGCAGGCACGTCGAACCCGGTCTTCGTGCTGGATGAAGTGGATAAGATTGGAAACGATTTCCGGGGCGATCCCTCATCGGCACTGCTGGAGGTACTCGACCCGGAACAAAACACGGCGTTTCACGACAATTATCTTTCCATCGACTACGACTTGTCGAAAGTGCTCTTTATTGCTACCGCAAACAATCTGAACGCTATTCCTCAGCCGCTGCTCGACCGCATGGAGCTGATCAACGTGGGTGGTTACATCACGGAAGAAAAAGTGGAGATTGCCTATCGTCACCTTGTTCCCAAGGAGCTTGTCAACCACGGAATTGAAAAAGGAGCGTTTGTCATTCCCAAGCCCACACTTCAAAAGATTGTCGAACACTACACGCGCGAGTCCGGTGTACGCGAACTGAACAAAAAAATTGCAAAAGTAATGCGCAGGGTGGCCCGTAAGATTGCCTCCGACGAAACGTATCCGAAATCACTGAAGATCTCCGATCTGAAAGAATACCTCGGCATAGAAGAATATTCGAGGGACAAGTATCAGGGCAACGAATATGCGGGAGTGGTTACCGGCCTGGCCTGGACGGCTGTGGGCGGTGAGATCCTTTACGTGGAAAGTTCGCTCAGCAGGGGAAAAGGCTCGAAGCTTACCCTCACGGGCAACCTGGGAGAGGTCATGAAAGAGTCGGCAATGCTGGCCATGGAGTATATCCATTCGCATGCACTGGAACTCGATATCGATTCCGGAATATTTGAAAACTGGAATACACACATCCACGTTCCGGAAGGAGCTATTCCGAAAGACGGCCCTTCTGCCGGTATCACCATGATTACCTCGCTCGCCTCCCTCTACACACAACGCAAAGTTCGTCCCAATCTCGCGATGACGGGCGAGATCACCTTGCGCGGCAAGGTGCTCCCTGTGGGAGGAATCCGCGAAAAGATTCTTGCGGCAAAACGGGCGGGAATATCGGATATCATCCTCTGCAAAGAGAACCGGAAAGACATCGACGAGATTAAAACCGATTACCTGAAGGGGTTAACTTTTCACTACGTGAGCGACGTAAAGGAAGTGATTGATCTGGCACTCATGGAACAAAAGGTAGATCACCCAAAAAACTTCACAATACCGGACGAAAAAAAATAAGCCATAATGGCTTATTTTTTTACCCTGTTGCAAGTTTCACGGAAAAGTACATCAGATAAAAAGCAATGAATGCAGCTCCCTGCCAGCGGGTGATGCGTGATCCGGCTTTCATGAACAACCACAAAAGAAGACTGATTCCAATAACAAACAGGCTGTCTACATAGTTGATCTCGGGTGTGCTGATGGGATGAATAAGCCCGGCCACACCCAGGATGAAGAGAATGTTGAATATGTTGGAACCGACTACGTTGCCAATGGCAATATCGGAACGCTTTTTAAGTGCTGCCACTACCGAAGTGGCCAGTTCCGGCATGCTGGTACCCGCCGCCACAATGGTTAGCCCGATCATCGCTTCCGACATTCCCAGCCGGGTGGCAATCAGCGTTGCATTCACCACCAGCAGATCGGAACCATATACCAGCGCCAGGAGTCCCGCAACAATAAACAGAATGTCAAGGGCCCAGTGTTTGCTCAGTTTTATTTCATTTTCCTCTTCCTCCACGACCGATCTGTTTTTCGTTGAACCGAACAGCAGATAAGACACATAAGCAAGAAACAACAGAATGAACACCAGCGCTTCCCAGCGGGCAATCTTGTGATCGATAAACATCAGGAGGAACAACAGGGCCGTAAGAATCATCACCGGCACATCCAGCTTCAGCAACTGCCTCTTCACTGCCAACGGGTAAATAATGGCAGACAACCCCAGAATGAGGCCGATATTAAAAAAGTTCGACCCGAGCACATTGCCGATGGAAAGCGCACTCTGACCGTTCATGGCAGCTTTCACACTCACAATCAATTCCGGCATACTGGTGCCGATCGACACAATGGTCAATCCGATTACCAGGGGACTTATCCCTACACGTTTTGCCAGCGAGGCAGCACCCGACACCAAACCTTCCGCTCCGTAATAAAGTATTACAAGCGACACCAATAACCAAACAATCTCCATTTTTTTCTAACTGTAAAACTAAAATAATAACTCCCTGCGTGGAAATAACCTAAAAAAACGATGCAAAGGTATGCATCTTTATTAAAAAAAGAAACCTCTTCGTGAAGAGGTTTCTTTTATTTATGAACAAATTTCATTCGGCATAAAACCGGAAATCTTTCAGCATCTCCTGCAACCTTTTGCGGGCAAAGAATATTCTGCTTTTAACGGTGCCGATTGGCAACTCCAGGTGTTTTGCAATTTCCTCGTACTTGAAACCGGAGACATGCATTGAGAAGGGCACTTTATATTCGTCAGTGAAACTATTGATTGCCTTGTTAATCTCCTTGATTGTGTAAGCCCCGTCCGGAGTATCGAAACCCGAATCCTGCGGGAGATTCAGATGATAGAGATTTTCTGTTTTATCGATGATGGTTTGGCTTCTGACTATTTTCCGGTAATTGTTTACAAAAATATTATGCATGATGGTAAATACCCATCCTTTGAAATTCACGTTCTCATAATATTTTTCTCTGTTGTCCAGTACACGAAGTGTTGTTTCCTGCAACAAATCTTTGGCTTCCTCTCTGTCGGCAGTCAACGTCAATGCAAAATTAAACATGTTGTCCTGCAAGCTTAAAAGCTGTTTTTCGAAAGAAATCTTTGACTTCATAAGCAATGACTTTTAATTGTGTTACATGCAAATATAGAGAGATAAATTTAAAACAAATGATGTTTTCCACAAAAAAACGATTAATGATTGTTAATAAAAATTGATCAAAACTAACACCGCTGTCTATCAGAAACTTATGGCTGCAAACATGGGTATAAAACTGTGTCAATTAGCCATAAATCGCATCAATATCTTCTTACTGGTTATCAAAATCAACTACAATTGCACACTCAAAAACAGTTTAGACAGATTCCAAACAACCCCGGATCCTCATTTCACCGGATAAAAAAGCGACACTGTTTGTGGCATACTATTTGCAAATCTGTCATGCAGGCACTCATGCTGACGAATCGTGCCGCGGAGCGACAATAACAATTACATTAAACATAGTTATATGGTACAAAAAGGACAAATAGGGGTCACTACCGACAACATTTTCCCCATTATTAAAAAGTTTCTCTACAGTGATCACGAGATATTTCTGCGTGAAATCGTTTCGAATGCCGTGGATGCGACCCAAAAGATCAAAACACTCTCCGATGTAGGTGATTTTAAAGGCGAACTGGGAGACCTGTCGGTAAAGGTCTCTCTGGACAAGGAAAAGAAAACGCTCACCATCTCCGACCGGGGAGTCGGGATGACACCCGAAGAGGTAGACAAATACATCAACCAGATTGCACTATCTTCGGCGAACGATTTTCTGGACAAGTACAAAGACAATGTAAACGGCATCATCGGCCATTTCGGGTTGGGCTTTTACTCTTCATTCATGGTATCGAAGAAGGTAGAGATTGTGACAAAGTCCTACAAGGAGGAAGCTCCCGCAGTGAAATGGTCGTGCGACGGCACGCCCGAGTTTACCATGGAGGAGACCGATAAACAGGATCGCGGAACAGATATCATCCTTTATCTGGACGATGAGAACAAGGAGTTTCTGGAAAAAGGTAAAATTGACACGCTACTGAAGAAATATTGCAAGTTTCTTCCCGTGCCGGTTGTATTCGGCAAAAAACAGGAATGGAAAGAGGGCAACTACGTCGACACGGAAGAAGACAACGTGATCAACGACGTGAATCCTCTCTGGAAGCAAAAGCCGGCAGGACTGAAAGACGAGGATTACCTGAAATTCTACAGAGATCTGTATCCGTTATCCTTTATGGACGAGCCGATGTTCTGGATTCACCTGAACGTGGATTACCCGTTTCATCTGACAGGGATACTCTATTTCCCGAAAATAAAGAGCAATCTCGACCTGCAACGCAACAAGATCCAGCTCTACAGCAACCAGGTCTTTGTCACCGATTCTGTGGAAGGAATCGTTCCCGAGTTCCTCACTTTGCTACACGGCGTGATCGACTCGCCCGACATTCCGCTCAACGTATCCCGTTCATACCTGCAAAGCGACCACAATGTAAAAAAGATATCGAACCACATCACCAAAAAAGTTGCCGACAAGCTGGAGGAACTCTTCAAGAAAGAGCGTTCTCAATTTGAAGAGAAGTGGGACAGCCTGAAACTCTTCATTGCGTACGGCATGCTCTCTGAAGAGAAGTTTTACGACAGGGCAGCCAAGTTTGCACTGTTGAAAAACATCGAAGACAACTACTTTACGATGGAGGAGTACAAAACCCTGATCGAAGCGGCTCAGACCGACAAAAACGGGGACCTTGTCTGTCTCTATGCTAACGACAGGGAAACACAGTATGCACACATCGATGCGGCCAAAGAGAAGGGATACGACGTGCTAATGATGGACGGACAACTGGATGTGCACTGGATGGGGCTACTGGAACAGAAACTGGGCAAAACCCGTTTTGTGAGAGTAGATAGCGACACCGTGGAACATCTGATCGAAAAAGAAGACAAGAAAGAGGTCTCTCTCAGCGACAAACAGAAGGAGGTTGTGACCGAAACGGTAAAATCACAGTTGCCCCCGATGGAAAAAACCGAGTTCAGCATCGACTTCAAAGAGTTGGGCGAGGCATCGAGACCGGTACAGATTACCCAAAACGAGTTCTCACGACGCATGAAGGAGATGGCGGCCATGCAACAGCAGATGGCATTTTACGGCGAGATGCCCGACACGTACCAGGTTGTATTGAATGTACAGCATCCATTTGTTAAAGCACTCATCGACGAGAGCGAGGCCAAAGACAAAGAGGAACTGATCGCCCAGATCACCTCCGAGGGCAAACTCAAGCAGATGGTCGACCTGGCGCTTCTCTCCAGCGGCATGCTGAAAGGGGAGGCTTTGAGCAATTTCGTGAAACGCAGTTTCGAAATGATCTGAACCGATATACTTGCTTCGTAAAGCTGCGGTTAAACACGACATACCATTTATAGAGCGGGGGATGACTCCCCCATTCGGGCCATTTCGCGATCGAATAAAACCGGTAAACAACCTTTTGTTTATCGGTTTTTGCTTTATCTTTGCAACAAAAACAGTTCAATGAATAAGGCCTACGAGGTTACCTACTCTCCTTTTCGTGCTTTCACACGCGAAGAATGGCGAAAGCTGGAAGAGCATCCCATGTTTCCCATTTCCGACATCGACCTGACCGAGCTGCAGGCACTCAACGAGCCACTCACGCTCGAGGAGGTAGAAGACATTTACATCCCGATGATCCGGCTGCTGCAGATACACATTACGCACTACCGACACCTGCACGACGAGAGGGACCAGTTTTTCGACAACACCAGCAACCCCATCCCCTACATCATCGGCATCGCAGGAAGTGTTGCCGCCGGGAAAAGTACCACGGCACGTGTCCTGCAGAAGCTGCTCTCCATGACGCCGGGACAGCCAAAAGTAGAGCTTATCACCACCGATGGTTTTTTATATCCCAACGCTGAGCTGGAGCATCGGGGAATATTAAACAGGAAAGGCTTCCCGGAGAGTTACGATGCCAGGCGGTTGCTGTCGTTTCTTGCCGCTGTAAAATCAGGAAAAGAAGTCCTGGAGGTACCTCTCTATTCCCATTTATATTACGACGTGATTGCCGGCAGATTGCAGACTATTGAACGGCCCGATATCCTGATTGTGGAAGGAATCAACGTGTTGCAGGTGTCGTCGAATAAAAAAACGCGCCGACGTGTGTTCGTGTCTGATTTTTTCGACTTCTCTATCTATGTGGATGCCAGCGAGAAAAATCTGCGCGAATGGTACCTGGAGCGATTTAAGAAACTACAACAGACCGCCTTTCAGAATCCAAACTCCTATTTCCACAAATATGCATCCTATTCCGAAAAGAAACTGATGAAGTTCGCCAACAAAGTGTGGGACGATATCAATTTACAGAATCTGCAACAAAATATACTTCCTACACGGTTCCGGGCCGACCTCATACTGGAAAAGGGCGAGTGCCATTTTGTCAGAGGCGTTCGCATCCGGAAAATTTAAAAGGAGATTTGCCAAAAAGACAAACAGCACATCGGGCAGGAGAAAAACGGAACCACCTCATTTCCGTGTGTGTGTTTCGAGGAACATTGGCTATACGAGGACTGGCATCCCCTTATCTTACCCTTACTATACCTTCATTATATCCCCATATTTGCATAGTGTCTATAAAGGGAATATAACGAAATGGAAAAGAAACTGACTCGAAGAAGATCGCGAAGCCAGAAACGGCCGATACTGGATTATGATTCGTAGGCGTTGCGAATTTTCTGCTCAATTTCGGCAAAGTCGCTTTCCGAAAGTTTCAATTTAGGGTTAGAGAGACTCATATCCCCCTCTTTCTGGATAGGGATGAGATGCACGTGGGCATGCGGCACTTCCAGTCCGATCACCATCAGGCCCACCCGCTTGCAGGGAATCGCTTTTTCGATGGCTTTTGCCACTTTGCCTGCAAAGAGGATCAATCCCGACAACTGTGCATCGTCCAGATCAAAAATATAATCTGTTTCCAGTTTGGGAACGACCAGCGTATGACCCTTCGCCATGGGATGAATATCAAGGAAAGCATAATAGCGGTCGTCCTCGGCTATCTTATACGACGGGATATCGCCGGCGATGATTTTGCTAAAAATAGTTGCCATAGTAAAAGAGAATGACAGCGATAAGCTGATGATTTAAATGGATATATCGATCACTTCAAATGTCAGGGTTCCCGAAGGGACGACGATCTCGGTCACATCGCCCACCGTTTTTCCCAGCAATCCCTGGGCAATGGGTGTGTTCACGGCGATTTTGCCGCTCTTCAGATCGGCTTCGCTTTCCGACACAAGGGTATAGGTCATCGTCTTTTTTGTCTGCACGTTTTTGATGGTGACCTTGTTCATAATTTTCACCTCATCGGTGCCGATGGTGCTCTCGTCGATCAGCCGGGCAGTAGCAATAAGACTTTTCAGTTGAGCAATTTTAGCCTCCAGCATTCCCTGCGCCTCCTTGGCTGCATCGTATTCAGCATTTTCCGACAAATCACCTTTGTCTCTGGCTTCCGCAATCTGTCGCGAAATTTCGGGCCTCTGTACAGATTCCAATTCTATCAATTCTTCTTTCAATTTCCGAAGGCCCTCTTCGGTCATGTAAGTAACTGCCATAATTTTTTTGTTTTACTATTTTATGAATACTCAACACAATGAAAAAGAATTCCGGCCTTTGCATAAGACCGGAACTCCCTTTTTCCATGATGTAATTGTCACAAAGATAAACGCTTTATTCAGAAAAACCAAATTTTAGCGCATAAATTTTTACCACATTTTACTCAACTCTGCCGATAGCTTTGCATAATCCTCCACACGGGCCACCACGTCACCCTCTCTGTTCAGGATGAAGGCTGTAGGAATTTCTCTCACGTTATACATGGCCAGCAAACGTGTATTCACCGACTGTGGATCACGGACGGTAATCCAGGGAAGATTGTCGGCCGATATTTTCCAGAAGTGCTCGTCGGAATCGAACGAGATCTGGTATATTTCGAAACCTTTCGACTTGTGCTGCTGGTAAAGGGCATTCAATTCCATGTTGTGTTTTGGGGAGAAGTCGGCATTGTACACCACGAAATCGAGCAACACCACTTTTCCCCGTAATGAAGACAGGGACACTTTCTCTCCATTCACCTCCTGCAGCACGATATCCGGCAGTCCGGTTCCCGTCACCACAGGCACGTTCTGCAGTAGCTCCTGTTGTTGTTCCTGCCGGCGGCGTACTTTCAAGGCATTCATCGTAAACTCATAAAGATGTTTGGTCCGCTCCGTTCCGGGATAATAACGATTCCACGAAGTAGCTACGGCGCCGAACATGGCGTAATCCTGTTTGTTATAAGGATCGAAGATCAGATAATTGTTTATTTTCTGAAAAACCGCATAGTAAGCAGCAGCACCGCCTGGATTTCCCAGGATAAGGCGAGTAATTTTTCCTTTGTAATCGTTCAGGACACTATCGAGTTGCGCAATAAAAGCCATGTCTTCCATCAATCCGGCTTTGTGTTGTTTTTCCAGCCCTTCTATTTTACCGGCTGTCTGCATCACAAGGAGATCCACCTCCTTCAGCTGATTGTTTACCGGTGAATCGGCCACGGTGAAGGAGCGATACAAATCGGATGCATCGGCCGAAACCTGCAAAGTCTCCACCGAGTCCACGGCAAAAGTCGCAATTTGATTTCCAATACGCAGTTGATAAAACTCCGGATTTACAGGCGCCGGCTGTTTAAAGGAAAACGACCCGTTTTTTTCAAGAATTACCGAATCGAGCTTTTCTACTCCTGCTAGTCCGCGATGTTCCAGATAAAGCGTATCGCCCATGGCAGAATCAATATTTCCACTGACCCGGAAAACGTCTCCCTTTTTGCATGCTGTCAGCACTCCGCCAATCAGCAAGGCTGTCAATACAATTCTTTTCGTAATCTTATTCATAAAAAAAGTATCTTTATTTAATT
>NZ_DCEN01000074.1:11314-15920 GCF_002316955.1 Proteiniphilum sp. UBA1028 | reverse complement strand
CATCCTGTTTTTATATTTTCATTCCGCAGAGTAATGTTCGATATATTAGTTTAGTTTTGGCCGGAAAGGATAATTCTGCGTGTCTGTTTTTGGTATATAATGCACGCCTGATTGTGCTATCGGACTGTTGTCAACAGCACATTTCGTGCAATATTTTTGTTAATTATATTTAATTTTGCTGTTTCTGTCCTTTTGGAGAAAAATTTAGGGTTGTACAGAAAGAAAAAAACTTGTGGGAAATGTAAAATAAAACTAAATTGCAACAGATTTGGTTGAAGTAGCGCAGGGAGGAAATATACATACCTCCCTACTGTGTACGTACACACATTTTATCGGAAAAATAACCACACATAGTAATTGCACGTATGAACCTTTTTTTGAATCAGCTTTCTGGCTTCCGTGAAAATATTGCCCTCATCCGGTCTTGGATAAATGGCGACTGCGCTGAACATCTCCCTAACGGGGAAAATTTATTAATCCTCTCTGTTGTCGGGGATAATATGGGCATCAGAGGTGCCTACGTTGAGCTGATGTTTTTCCTGATCGTCACCATGATGCTGTTGATATTTGCGCTTCGTGAGCGAACAAAAAGGAACCGGATTTTGCAAAACGAAGAACAGATACGCAGTGATTTTTTTTCCAAGATTACCCACGAATTCCGCACCCCGGTCACCATCATCCTGGGGTTAAGCAAACAACTCCGCGAACAGAAAGAACTTTCCGGCAACAACTCACTCGTCTACCTCAGCGCAATAGAACGCCAGGGGCGGAATCTATCGGACCTGGTGAACCAGCTGCTCGATATAGCCAACTTGCGTACGACGGGAGATTCCGTGGAGTGGAAAACCGGAAACATTGTTGCCTTTGTGGAAATGGTTCACGAAACCTACAGCATCTATGCGAAACATCAGGAGATGGAATTGCAGTTTTTCAGCGACGAAACCGAGATCGAAACCGATTTTGTACCGGGCTATCTGAACAAGATCCTGCGAAATCTGCTCTCCAACGCGATCAAGTACAGCGAGCCGGGCTCCAAAATAAACCTTGTGATTACAAGGAACAAGAAAGATCCGAAGAAAATCATTTTGAAAGTTATCGACCATGGTCAGGGAATCAAAAAGGAGGACCTGCCGCATATTTACGATCTGTTTTTCAAGAGTCCTCATAGCGATGCTCAAGCCAGTAGCGGGATAGGACTTGCTCTGACCAAGCAACTGGTCGAAAATCTAAATGGCGCCATACGCGTCGAAAGTGAGGAAGGAAAAGGCTCAGAGTTTACCGTAGAGTTGCCTGTCCGTCGAAGTGAAAAGAAATTGTACGCCTACTGGATTCCGGAGAAGAAGAATCATGTACCCACGACAGATTACCCGAAAGCACCGACATACGAAGAACTATTATCTTATAAACCGAACGACAATGATCCGCGTACCACCTTATTATTGGCGGAAGACAACAAAGACATCGCAATATACACCCGATCTATTTTCAAAGAGGAGGCTTTCAACATTATCTATTGTTACAACGGAGAAGAGGCGCTGAGGATGGCCAATGAGCATTTGCCAGATATCGTCATAACCGATGTGATCATGCCCAGAATGAACGGGCTGGAATTGTGCAAAGAGATGAAAAATTCGCCTCTGCTCAGCCATATTCCCATCATCATTATTTCGGCCAAAAATGAGGAACAGGATTATATTGAAGGATTGAGATGCGGTGCAGATGCTTATATACGCAAACCATTCCAGCCGGAGGAACTGCTTGTGCGGGTTGAGAACATACTCAAATCACGCAACCTGTTGAAGGATAAATACCACAGGGCCGTCATCAAAGACGAGAACGAACTCAACGACAACGTAAACGTGGGATTTCTGCGTCACGTCACCGACATTATCTATCGTGAGATGAAAAATCCCGACTTCACCACCAAAAAGCTGGCACAGGAATTGGCGATCAGCGTTTCCCAGCTAAATAAAAAGCTGAACGCCACCACGGGATTTCCGGCATCAACCTATATTTTACAGGTAAAATTGAGTTATGCTAAAAAGATTCTGGCATCCCAGCACAAGACCATCGGCGAGGTGGCCGCAGAATGTGGTGTGTATGATGTGAACTACTTCTCGCGTGTCTTTAAAAAGCAAACAGGTGTCACTCCCACACAGTATAAGCGACTACCGCCTCATTAAAACGAAAAGGTGTTGCCAACAGTGCAAAGTAACACTTATTGATATTTCAGGGGCTCTGCTAAACATATTTTCATCAATTACCTTAAATCCTCAACTCCTTTTCAATCTCGCGGACGAAAAACTCGATTCCATATGAAGACGAGCATCTATCCCTATACCACTCTCATATAGAAGTTTTTACAATAATAAAAGTAAATTTCGAAAAAGTATTATGGATTCATAAAACAAAGTTTACCGTGTTATACAAAGAAGACATTTAGCACACTTTTACCACTCTTTATCAGACACTTACAATCAATTCCGAGCAATAAATGCTAGCCTCTACAAATGTTAAAGCGCATTTTATGCTATATTTAACAAAATAAATCCTAACCGCAGATATGACAAAAGCGTATGTTTGCGTTCGAAATAAAAGAGTGGACGAAAGGACACCTCAAATTTTCTAAACGTACGGAACATGATAATAATGAGTTAACGTGAAAAACGGCAAACGGTCAGAGCTTTAACGATAAACGTATAAAAGAAATGCTCCAGGCTTTATAAAAATGCAGCAATCACCAAAAGACAGTATCATTCAATCTTTTAGCACGATTAACAAAAAAAAAGAAATCCGGGCTACCCAATAAATCTGAAACAAACAATTAAATAAAAATATATGAAGTATCGACTTGTTCAAAAAGCGAATCCACTGGAGCCAGAATCAAAACGCAAGTGGTATGCCAGCCCAGTGAAAGCAGGGACCATCAATAATTACCAGCTAAGCAAGGGCATTGCCGGTAAGTCATCCCTTACACGGGGTGCCGTAATGAATGTAATTGAAAATATGGTGGATGAAATTCCCCGGTATTTAATTGAAGGCTACAGCGTGAACCTAAATAACCTCGGAACACTGCGGCTCTCACTTTCCAGCGAGGGAGCAAGCAACCCCGGTGAGTTCTCAGGCGACAACATCAAGAATATGCGTGTTGTTTTTACGCCGTCGCCGGAGTTTAAGAAGATATTACAGGAAATATCATTTGAACAAACCGACTGAGGTTGCACCAGACAACCAGACCTTATATTCCGGGAATCCGGAGAATTGAATTAAGAAAAAACAAAAATGGCCCACTTCCGCAATCACTTCCCTAAAAAGTCATCACAAGGTGTTCAAACGCTTATGCTTCATTCGCTGGGCTTTGTGACCGGTGATCCCACCATCAGGATTGGATATCCTTTTGTGTTTCACCCGGGTGTTCAGGTTACTGTTACCGAACCGGGAGATGCCAAATGGGTATACATGATGCTGCCGGTGCCAAAGGGAAGTCTGATTACGGAAATAAAAGTGGCTTTTCACCGGTCAGGCATCCAAAACTATATATCCCATATCCGACTTGTGTCACAAAGGGAGCCAGTCACTGCCGAGGTGGTACACGACGATAAAATTGAAACGGACAGTTCCTCCATCAGCGTGGCTCGCTCTTCCTGCCATGTAGTTGTAAACAAAAGCATTATGCTAAAGATATGCATGAAGTTCGCCAATACAGACGACATGATTGAATTTGGATCGGTGGAAATTGACCATGTCCCCGATTACCAAAAAAAACTGGTGGCTGAGGAAGAAGACAAAGCTTGCCGGGAGGATACCCAAATTTATAAATACAACAACAAGCAGTCGGAGAAACAACCTTCTCTCGCTGATTTGTTTTTTCAGAAAAAAAGAAAAAAACAATTTCTAATAAATAGAAAACCTTAGTGATATATTTTAATTAATCATTTTTTAAATTTTTTGATGTATGAAAAAAAAGTTATTTTTAAAGCTATTTATCTTTGCAGTAATTGGCGCTTTTGTGACATTTACTTCATGTAAAGATTACGACGATGACATTAGCAGGTTGGATACCGATCTTGCTGCTGCCGAAAGTTCATTGCAAGCTGCCGTAACGGAGCTGAATACGCTGAAGACGCAAATTGCTGCTGCCGCTACCGATAGCGAAGTAGCTGCTGCTGTAGCTGCTGCCAAAACTCAAGCAATTGATGCAGCAAAAGCCGATGCAACGGCCTTGCTCAATACGTTGAAAGGTGGTTACACCGGCACATTGAAAGAGCTGAACGACAAGATCGTTGCACAGGCAGCTTTGATCACAGTACTCCAGGGGGATGTATCCACTTTGAAAACAGACCTGGATGCCGCAGAACTACAGATAGCCGCCAACAAAGCTGCTATNNAGATTACGACGATGACATTAGCAACCTTCAGGGACAGATTACATCGCTGAAAGCTACAGTTGATGCCATTGATGCAGCCGTGAAAAGCGGCTCTGTAATTAAAAGTGTTACACCGGTAACTAATGGTATCAAAATTACCCTTAGCAACAACCAGGAGTACACCATTACCAATGGCGCCGCAGGTGCCAAGGGTGACAAGGGCGACAAGGGCGACAAGG
>NZ_DCEN01000074.1:6471-11251 GCF_002316955.1 Proteiniphilum sp. UBA1028 | reverse complement strand
ATAGCCGCCAACAAAGCTGCTATCGAACTGCAGCAATCAATCCTCGACAAGTACCTGTTGGTTGCCGGTGACGACAATGTTGTGGACGCTATCGCAGCCATCAAAGCTGAACTGGCTACTGCCGGAGTCGACATTGATGCACTTTCCACCAAAATCGATGCTATTGACGAGGCTCTTAACGTGTTGGATTTCGCCAGAATCAACAGTATGATCACCGAAATATCTTTCGACTTTGTTTATGATGATTACGAAAGATACAGATATCTTGAATACTCCACTACTACGGAAGTAGTTAATTATGTATTTGCTACCGGAATTAACAATCCAATCACTTTTAAAAACGGACAGAGGCTTGCTTCTCAGGCACAAAAAATTATTGTTAAGGTTAGTCCTGCCAATGCCGATTTGAGTAAGATGCTGGACAAAATTTCTTTAATTCGTGGTGATAACAATACTGAGATCAATAATTATTTAAAGGTTGTCAAGGCCGAGCGTGCCAATCCATTGCTGGTAAGTGATGATTATTGGTATTCTGTAGCAGCTACCCGTGCAACTCCTACAGCTAGCGGTCTATGGTATGTATCGTTCGAGTTATCTCAAACTGCAGATCTTGAAGATCTAGCAGAACTTACTTATGGAGAGGGCGTTTATCTTAATAGAGGCGTAGAACAAGATTACGAGGGTCATTACCTTTTTGCCATGGCAATCGAAAACACGGTTGAAAAAGGGGATGATGCTGAAGACCGCTTTGTAATTTCAGATTTTGTAATTTCAATCGATACAAGTGAAGAATTTGAAAGAGCAAGTGAATTAAACTTCATGGTTGATAATACAAATGTTGCAGACATCAACAACCGTGCTGCTGATGGTAGCTTAAGTTTAAATGAAGATGGTATTACCTATAAAGAGTTAGTATGGACTGATTACGCTCAACCAACTCTAACTGGCAACACTTCACAAGGTGATGATCGTTCGTCGCAGCCAGTATATCCAGCTGTTCAGGGTATACCAATGAAGATTAAGATAACTGGTGATGTTGAATCTATCAGGGCAATGTATGTTACTCTTGATTATCAAGCAAATGCTATCGAATCTGCTCCTTCTGAATGGAACGCATGGCAAAGCTACAGCTACACAGGATTAGGCACAGTAGTTGAAGGAACAGAAACACAGATCGTTATCAATAACGCAAGCGCTATCAATGATATGATCGGCTTCCGTGTATTTGCTGTAAACTATGATGGAACATTAGTTGATCCCGATGGAAAAGCATTCTACGCAAGTCTTGGCGTTGCAGGCGCAAATTGGGGTACAGTTAATACAGTGATTACTCCAACAAGTGAAACAGTAGCCGGCACAGTGTCTGAAAAAGTTGCAAAAGCACTGGCAGCATTACCTACTGCAACTTCATTTGAATGGACAACAGACGAAGATGAAAATGAAGATGCACCTGCATTCCACGCTGAACTTCTAAACACAACTGGTGGCGTAGTATTCACGACTAATGGTGGAACTATTTCAACGGCTAATCTTGCAAATGTTACAGCTATTCGTACAGTACCGACCGCAGCTAGCTGGTTAGCATACAAGGATAACAAAGTATACAATGGCACTTTAGTTATCAAAAATACAACAGGTCACGTACTTGCAACCTTAAAAGTAACATTCAAGAAAACACTTCCCACAACTGCACCTACTGGCTTCTCAGTGAAGACCAACCAAATTGGTACTGATGGAATTTACAGAAGTTACTTAATACCTATGCAAGCTGGTTTAGTAAACTGGACAGCTCCAAATGCAACCCACGGAAGTATGCCACTTGATCAGGTATTCAACTTTACAGGCGATGCTTTAACTTCAGTAGCCAACTTTGACGTTATTTTCGCTAAGGCTAGCAAATCGGGCAGCAATACTGTCGACTTAATTGTTAATCCAGGAGATGCTGATTTAGTGGTTGCGAAAGAATTTATCGACAATACAACTCAACACGAAACATCTGTTGTTTACAATTACGGTAAAATCTCCACAGAACTGGCTGCTGGTGTAGACTATGTTATTGAAATAGAAAATTTCCCAACTATTTTCAGTAATATCTACAACAATACCTATTCCTGGAGTTGGGTTACAACATACAACACTACTATTGAATATGGCACAGACGTAACAATTCCATTGTCAAACATCTTAGGTAAAAGCTCGCGCGACAATATCTACAACGCTCCATTAAGCGCTCCTTACCTAAACAGCTTGTCGTTGAATGGCTTGGGCAGTGCAACAGGCGGTGCTAAGCTTTACTCAAATGGAACAACAATTGAAGAGTACTTCAATGCTACACTTAATATTGCTACCGGAACAATAACATTAACAGAAGCATCGGCTTCATCCAATCCTACTGCTAATGTAGCATCAACTCTGGTAATTACAGTATTTGACATGTATGGACATGAGGTAGTTATTAGTCTCCCAATGACGGTTAAAACACGTAATTAATAATTAATTATAATAGTTTCTTAGTAGGAGGAAAACAGAGTAGTTTCCTCCTACTTTGTTTCATTAATAACCGCGATATCTGACTTTTAAAGCAAACCGACCATTTTAAACACATAATTTAAAAGCATTAGGTATGAAAAAAACGATTTTATTGGCTATTACTTTCCTGGCGATCACGCTGACAGCATTTTCACAAGAGCGTGAGATTAAGGAAGAAGGAAAAACGGTTTTTAAATCGCATGCGTACCTGCAACTGCAGGGCGGGGCTGCCTACACACTGGGTGAAGCGGATTTCACAG
Source organism: Proteiniphilum sp. UBA1028 (assembly GCF_002316955.1). Classification (NCBI taxonomy): domain Bacteria; kingdom Pseudomonadati; phylum Bacteroidota; class Bacteroidia; order Bacteroidales; family Dysgonomonadaceae; genus Proteiniphilum; species Proteiniphilum sp. UBA1028. The sequence continues at coordinate 8,462 of NZ_DCEN01000074.1, read as the reverse complement.
ACCTGATCTCGCCGGCAGCCGCACTGAACCTGGGCTACCAGTTTACTCCCGCACTCGGGATGCGCCTCGGCGCTTCCGGATGGCAGGGCAAAGGGGGCTGGGTGGCACCTGCACAGGTTTACGACTTTAAGTTCGTGCAAGGGAATATCGACCTTGTGCTGAATATCAGATCGCTGCTCAGCGGATTCAACCCGGACAGGGTATTCAACCCGTATCTGTTTGCTGGAGGTGCCTATGCCTACGGCTTTGAGAACGGTGCCACTGAACTAAACACGGGTGCGTATGACCTGGAGTACCTGTGGGAAGACAACAAGGGGTTCCCGGGAGGACGATTCGGACTGGGACTGGATTTTAAACTGAGCGACGCTGTGTCTGTCATGCTGGAGGGAAATGCCAATCTGTTTTCGGATCACTTCAACTCGAAAAGAGCAGACAACCCCGACTGGCACTTTAACGCACTGGCCGGATTCAAAATCAACCTGGGAAAAGCCCATACCCGGACAGAACCGGTATACTATGAACCACAACCGGCTCCCGCCCAGGCTCCTGAGCCGAAACCGGAACCCAAGCCAGCGCCTAAGCCGGCACCGGCACCGGTGGTGAAGGAATTTCCGGCATTGCCCGCCATTCACTTTGCTTTCGACAGCGATGTGGTGAATACCCAAAAGTATGCCGCAGAGCTGAACACCATCGTCTCGGTACTGAAGGAATTTAGCAACACAAACGTGGTAATCACAGGCTATACTGATCACAAGGGATCAAACGCCTACAACAACAAACTCTCGCTTCGCAGGGCCGAAGCGGTGAAGAAGTACCTCGCCGGAGAAGGGATCAGTGCCGACAGGCTCACCACACAGGGAGCCGGGGAGGATCCAAAAACTTCGGGCCAGGAAGCCCTCACCATACAGGCACGCCGCGTGGAGGTTGCCAAATAAAAAAATACCGGATAAAAGAATTAAACATGTTACAATAACTGCTTTTGTCATTTTAATATCGCTGAGGTGCGATAGGTTTAAATTCTACTTCCGGGAAGCAGGAATGTCTGTGGCAGACATTCCTGTCTTTTTATGCCTAGCACTGAAAAAAGAAACCAACAGACGCAAATGTGGACCGTGCACAAAAAAATGCGATTAATGATACCCGATCCAATAAATTATCTCCTCCAATGCATCAGAAAAGCAAAACTTTATGTACCTTTGGAGGATTTTATACAAAGAAAAAACAACTTTATTATTTATGACGAATCCAATTGTAAAGCAAATCGAGCTGTCAGACGGACGCACGATTACGCTGGAGACGGGGAAACTGGCAAAACAGGCCGATGGCTCCGTCACCCTTCGTATGGGTGACACCTTGCTGCTGGCTACCGTTTGCGCCGCCAAAGATGCAACACCCGGAACCGACTTTATGCCGTTACAGGTAGAATACAGAGAAAAATTTGCTTCCGCCGGACGTTTCCCGGGCGGATTCCTGAAACGGGAAGGCAGACCTTCCGACTCAGAAATATTGACCAGCAGGCTCATCGACCGTGCCCTGCGCCCGCTCTTTCCCGACGATTACCATGCCGATGTCTTTGTAAATGTGATCCTTTTCTCCTCAAACGGTGAAGATATGCCCGACGCACTGGCAGGTCTCGCTGCTTCTGCAGCATTGGCCGTATCCGATATACCCTTCAACGGTCCTATCTCCGAAGTGCGTGTGGCACGCATCAACGGGGAATATGTGATCAACCCCACATTCAAAGAACTGGAAAAAGCCGACATCGACATCATGGTGGGCGCTACCATCGACAACATCATGATGGTGGAAGGCGAGATGAACGAAGTGTCGGAAGCCGAAATGCTCGAAGCAATAAAAATTGCACACGAAGAGATTAAAAAACATTGCAAGGCCCAGATGGAACTGGCCGAAGCAGTGGGCAAAACCGTAAAACGCACCTATAGCCACGAAGAAAACGACGAGGACCTTCGCAAACTGGTGTGGGACAAGTG
>NZ_DCEN01000074.1:3202-6274 GCF_002316955.1 Proteiniphilum sp. UBA1028 | reverse complement strand
CTCGACGGACGCAAAACCACCGAAATACGCCCTATCTGGAGCGAAGTGGATTTCGTACCCGGCCCCCACGGATCAGCACTCTTCACCCGTGGTGAAACTCAATCGCTCACCACCGTCACACTGGGTACGAAGCTGGACGAGAAGATGATCGACGATGCCCTCGTACACAGCACCGACCGCTTCCTGCTGCATTACAACTTTCCTCCCTTCTCCACCGGCGAAGCACGTCCGCAACGCGGCACAGGCCGTCGCGAGATCGGCCACGGAAACCTGGCACACCGTGCCCTCAAAAGGATGATCCCACAGGGATACCCTTACGTGGTACGCGTAGTATCGGACATCCTGGAATCGAACGGTTCCTCTTCCATGGCAACAGTCTGCGCAGGAACACTCGCGCTGATGGATGCCGGGGTGAAAATCAAAAAACCGGTCAGCGGCATCGCCATGGGACTGATCTCCGAAAACAAGGGACAGAACTTTGCCATCCTCTCCGACATCCTCGGCGATGAAGATCACCTGGGCGACATGGACTTCAAGGTGTGCGGCACCAAAGACGGAATCACTGCCACACAAATGGATATCAAGGTGGACGGACTCTCCTTCGAAATTTTGGAGAAAGCATTGGCACAAGCCAAAGCGGGACGCGAACACATCATGGGTAAAATGATGGAAACACTCTCCGAACCGCGTGCCGACCTGAAACCGCATGCTCCGCGCATTGAAGTGATCGAGATTCCGAAAGACTACATCGGCGCGGTGATCGGACCGGGTGGAAAAATAATCCAGGGTATCCAGGAAGAGACCGGCGCAACCATCACCATTGAGGAGATCGACAACAAGGGACGGGTAGAGGTGTCTGCCACCAACAAGGCTTCCATCGATGCCGCCATGAACAAGATCAAAGGCATCGTGGCGGTTCCCGAAGTGGGCGAGGTGTACGAAGCTACTGTACGCTCGGTAATGCCCTACGGCGCTTTCTGCGAATTCCTTCCCGGAAAAGACGGACTGCTCCACATCTCCGAAATAGACTGGAAACGTCTGGAAAAGGTGGAAGATGCCGGCATCAAAGAGGGCGACAAGATTCAGGTGAAGCTGATCGACATTGACCCCAGGACAGGGAAATTCAAATTATCACGCAAAGTGTTGATGCCCCGCCCTCCCAAAGAGGATAGCCCCCGCGGTTAACATCCACACAGACCGGAAAAACAAATACCGGCTGCAATCAATACTCTTAAAAAAAGCGAACCAAAAAGTTCGCTTTTTTTATTCCTCTCACTCACTTCAGCCAAAACACCACCTCAACCAGAATCGAAGCCAAACCCATGACCAAACGAACATAGAATCATTCTAATTAGTTGTAATTACTGCTTTCAACTCATTATTTTTGTAATTTTGTAAACCTAAACGCCGTTTTTGTAATAAAACGAAACAATTGACGCAAATCTCTGCAAAAGCAGGTTATCCTGATTATGAACAAACAATTGCTACTGGGTGCCGAGGCCATTGCACAGGCCGCATTGGATGCAGGAATATCGGGCGTATATGCCTATCCTGGCACACCCTCGACCGAAATTACCGAATACATACAAAAATCGCCGCAAGCGAAAGGATCAAACGTCCGTTCGGCATGGGCTACAAACGAAAAGACAGCTTACGAAGCTGCCCTGGGCATGTCGTACGCCGGCAAACGCAGCCTGGTCTGCATGAAACACGTGGGACTGAATGTGGCTGCTGATGCGTTTATGAACTCATCCATCACCGGTATTCACGGGGGACTGGTGCTGGTGGTGGCCGATGACCCCTCCATGCACTCCTCTCAAAATGAACAGGACAGCCGCGTCTATGGCAAATTTGCCATGATCCCGGTGCTGGAACCTGCCAACCAGCAGGAGACCTACCGCATAACACGGCATGCTTTTGACCTCTCTGAGCAAACCGGACTACCCGTGCTGCTTCGCATACCTACCCGCTTGTCTCACTCCCGGGCAGTTGTAACCCGGAGCGAACCGAGAGAACAAAACAGGCTGACTCCCTCGGAGGAAAAAGGAAAATGGATCCTGCTGCCGGCAAATGCACGAAGAAATTATCAACAGTTGCTACAGAAACAGCAGACGCTGGTTTCACTGTCGGAGTCATCTCCCTACAACGGGGTGACAGAAGGGGAGGGGAAAAGGGCAGTGATTGCCTTCGGCATTGGTTACAATTACACAATGGAGGTCATCAGCACCTACCGGCTGAATATGCCCGTACTGAAAATATCGCAATACCCTCTGCCGGAAAAGACGCTGAATGAGTTTGCGGACAAATACGAAGAGATCCTGATTGTGGAGGAAGGATACCCGGTGTACGAGGAGCTGATGAGGGGCTATTTCGGCAACGACAAAATACAGGGACGACTGAACGGGGCACTGCCGCGAACGGGAGAACTCTCTCCCAACCTGCTGGAAAAGGCACTCGGTGTGACAACAAAAGAGCCGAACAACATTCCCCCAATAGTCGCACCCCGTCCGCCCATGCTTTGCCAGGGATGTAGCCACCGCGACCTGTTCGACGCAATTAACCTGGCAATGGAAGCTTATCCGCAGAAACAGGTGTTTGGCGATATCGGCTGCTACACGCTGGGAGCCCTGCCTCCCTACAGCACCATCAGCACCTGCGTGGACATGGGTGCCTCCATCACCATGGCAAAAGGAGCTGCCGACGCAGGGATGAAGCCGGCCGTATGCGTGATCGGCGACTCAACCTTCACCCATTCGGGCATGACGGGACTTTTGGATGCGGTAAATGACCAGTCACCAATCACCGTGATCATCTCCGACAACGATACCACCGCCATGACGGGGGGACAGGATTCGGCCGGCACCGGCAGGTTCTTCGATCTATGCAAAGGAATCGGCGTAGAAGAAGATCACATCAGACTGATGGTGCCCCTGAAAAAGAACCTGGATGAAAATGTGGAAATCCTGAAAGAAGAGTTCGATTATAACGGCGTCTCGGTGATCATCTCACAGCGGGAATGCGTACAAACCTTAGGAAAAAAAATATGCAAAAAAACATCATTATAGCCGGCGT
>NZ_DCEN01000074.1:306-2974 GCF_002316955.1 Proteiniphilum sp. UBA1028 | reverse complement strand
GGCGGAGCCGTGGAGTCGCATCTGCGCATCTCCACCGAAGAGATATACTCGGACCTGATCCCGCTTGGGAAAGCCGACCTGATCTTATCCATTGAACCGATGGAATCGTTACGATACCTCCCTTTTCTTTCGCCGGAGGGTGTCATTGTCACCTCGACCGAGCCGTACGAAAACATCGACAACTACCCCGACGAAAAGGAACTGCTGAACAATATACGGGAATCGGCGTCAAGCCTCCTCGTGGAGGCAAAGTCGATTGCCAGAGAGGCAGGGAGCCCGAAAACATATAACGTGGCCATGCTCGGTGCGGCAGCTCCACACATCGGCATTGATGCCGAAGAACTGGAAAAGGCCATCAGGATGTTTTTTGCGAGAAAAGGAGAAGCAATAGTAACGACGAACCTGAAAGCTTTCAGGCTAGGAAAAGATAAATCCATCGAAACAAGATGATCTGGAACCCGGAAATTGAATGTGCCGACAGGCAACAACTACACGAAATACAAAGCAAGCGCCTCGCCAGAACGATTCAACGGTTGTACGACAACGTGCCGTTTTACAGGAATAAACTAAACGAGGCAGGCATAAAACCTGGCGACGTAGGGAGCGTGGATCAGTTAAAGCGGCTGCCCTTTACCACGAAAACCGACCTGCGCGACAATTATCCATTCGGACTGTTCACCGTGCCGCAAAGCGACGTGGTGCGCATTCACGCTTCGAGCGGCACCACGGGAAAACCCACCGTAGTGGGGTACACGCAACACGACCTGGAAATATGGGCCGAGGTGGTGGCACGCAGCCTGACCATGGCGGGTATCCACGGCGGCGATACCATCCAGATCGCTTACGGATATGGCCCGTTCACGGGGGGACTGGGTTTGCATTACGGCGCCGAGAAAGTGGGCGCCACCGTGATTCCCATCTCTACGGGGAACACAAAAAAACAACTGCAGTTCATGACCGACTTCGGAGCAACCATACTCGCATGTACTCCTTCCTATGCGGCGCACCTGGGTGAAAGCATCCGGAAAGAAGGCATTTCCCCCGAAGAGATCAAACTCCGTACCGGCGTATTCGGTGCGGAGCCATGGACAAACGAGATGCGGAGTGAAATTGAACAACTGCTACAGATCAAAGCATACGATATTTATGGGCTGAGCGAAGTAATCGGGCCGGGCGTTTCCATGGAGTGCGAGTGCCAGTGCGGGAACCATATTTTTGAGGATCACTTCATCCCCGAAATCATCGACCCGGAAACACTGGAAGTTCTCCCGGACGGCGAACTGGGTGAACTGGTATTCACGTCGGTAAGCAAAGTGGCCATGCCACTGCTGCGGTACCGCACACGCGACCTCACCCGGCTGCACAGGGAGAAGTGCGACTGCGGACGCACCCTGGTACGCATGGATAAATGCCTTGGCCGCACAGACGACATGCTCATCATTCGCGGCGTAAATGTCTTCCCCACACAGATTGAGGCGGTACTGATGGAGATCACGGAAACATCTCCCCACTACCAGTTGATCATCAAAAGAGAAAATAACCTCGACAGCCTGGAGATTCTCGTGGAAATAGACGAGAAAAACTGGTCCGACAGCATTCGCGAACTGGAGGGTATACGGGGACGCATCGACCACAACATTAAAAGCATGCTGGGAATCAGTGCTAAAATCAGGCTGGTGGAACCCAACAGCATCGAGCGTTCCGAAGGGAAAGCAAAACGGGTGATCGATCACAGAAAATGCTAATCGGATAAGACAAAAATAATAAAATACAAGACAAAAGATTCGAAGACCGGAATTCAGGATAGCTGGCAACCGGAAAACAAATCATTAAATCAAACGACATGCACATCAAACAACTTTCCGTTTTTCTGGAAGACCGGTCGGGGCGACTAACCGAACTAACCCGGATATTGGCCGAAAACGACGTGAACATCACTGCCCTCAGCGTGGCGGAAACAGCGGACTATGGCATCGTGCGCATGGTAGTGGGCAGGCCCGAACTGGCAAAAAAAGTACTTGAAGAGGCCGGATTCTCCATCGGGCTCACCGACGTGGTCTGCGTGAATATCCCCGACAAGCCCGGGTCTCTCTACCGGATTCTGCAAATCCTGACCGAAGAGAAGATCAATATCGACTATATGTACGCTTTTTCCAACAACGACGTGGCTCTGGCGGTGATCCGTGCTACAGATATGCAGCAGGTGACGGAAGTGTTGCAAAACAACCGGATGAGGCTGCTCTCCACCAGCGATCTCTATCAACTGTAAGCAAAAACCCGGACCTCTACGATTCACCTGCATTCAGACACCTCGTTACTGACTTCAAATTATCAATCTTATGACCCGTTTTTCAACCAGCGTGGCGAACCTTCGCTCTTCCGAAATACGCGACCTGATGAGCCTCGCCACGGCTCCCAACATGATCTCCTTTGCCGGCGGAATGCCGGGCAACGAGCTGTTTCCGCTCGAAACAATCGACACAATATACAACTCCCTGACGGACAAAGAAAAGCAGGTTGCCATGCAGTACGGNNACAACCGGATGAGGCTGCTCTCCGCCAGTGATCTCTATCAACTGTAAACGCAAACCTGAACCCTTTACAATTCACCTGCTTTCAGACACCTCGTTATAGACTTCAAATTTTCAATCTTATGACCCGTTTTTCA
>NZ_DCEN01000074.1:0-202 GCF_002316955.1 Proteiniphilum sp. UBA1028 | reverse complement strand
AAGCAGGTTGCCATGCAGTACGGTCCGACGACCGGCCTCCCCACCCTGCTCGAATCGTTGTCGGACTATCTGGAAGCAAAGGGTCTTCCGGTAAAAAGCAACCGGCTGATTATCACCACAGGGTCTCTGCAGGCTATTCATATCCTGGCAAAGGCTTTCCTGGACCCGGGCGACCCGGCTCTGGTGGAAACACCGAGCTTTA
>NZ_DCEN01000004.1:532-12909 GCF_002316955.1 Proteiniphilum sp. UBA1028 | reverse complement strand
ATTACCCACTCCGCTGATTACCAGTCTTTGTATCGCTCGACTGTATGCCACGTAGAAGAGGGATATGGCAATGTATGTGACTGTGAAAGGGTGGCTTAAACATGGTCAAATTTCAAATTAGCTAGTAGTTTGTCTAGTTGTCCATTAGGTGATTTGTATCCAATCACGATTTTGTCGCTTAGGTTTATGTGTAATAGTTCAGACTTGATCTGACAGTGGGCATTATTTAATTTATGGATTTGAGGTTTCAGATCAATTCATCAAAATTTCTTTAGAGCGTAAAAGAGTTTGTTTAAATAACCATCCCTGTCATCTGTCATGAACAAAACGTGATTGGCTTCCAACTCCTCCTGAGAAATACCCCAACGTAGCTGTGGGTATTTTGTCCAAGAGAGTATGAAACTGTTTAATATGATATCCGGTTTTGCCAATCGTGTTTCAATCTCTTTGATGCGTTGATGAAACAGTAGTTTCTCGCTTGCCGGACCCTCATGAAGCAGTCCGTGTGGCTCGATAAAGGTGACATATTGTTTGTCTCCGTCAATCATCCACAAGATAAAGTCCGGGTGAAAGTTACCCGCTTCAAAAAAGCCGACCCCTTTGCCACGACTTAGATTCCGTAGTAAAAAGAGTTCAACACCTTTTTCTTGGAGCTCCCGCTCGTTGGTTTCTGTCCAATCCTTTAAATCTGTTACAAACTGAAACTCACTTTCATTCAACGCTACCGGAAGGATGGTAATCTTTCCGCCTTTTCTCACATGAAAGAGGGGTTGGAATAGATGCATCCCGAAACGGCATGCCTGCAGATCGCCGGATTTTAGTAGTGACTGTTTGTTTTCTTCCAGTTCTTTCTGAAGCTTGGCAATGGAAAGAATCACCTGTTCTTCACTGCCATCCACGATTAACTGATAGAAATCTTCTTTCGGAATGTTGTCATCCCCCGGAGTCAGCTCTCTTAACTCGAGACGAGGCTCAATAAAAGATCGTTTACAATAGTTGTAATAGTGATCACAGTAACGTTTCAGCAATTCTGTTGCTACTTGTTGCAACAAGAGTACGTCTTCAAATCCTTTGGGCTCCAAACGGGCAGCGGGCAGGTAGAGAGTGTACCAGGTCGTATCCGCAAGAAGTTTCCGGATACCGGATTTATCAATATTCAGGTTGTACCAGCTTCTTTCTCGTTTGAACTGTTCGAGCTCGAAATACAATTCATCCATATTCAACAACGAAAGATGCTTTGCGTTCAATTTCACATCTTCTCTGCTTATGACTGCTGCTCTTCCGTTTGAATGTATGGATTGGATACGCGGATACCAGTCCGATACAACAGGATGCAGTTTCAGGTATTCTGTAAGCTGACCCAGGGTGGGCACCGGAGCATCCTTTTTGAAGTCGTACTCTTTTCCATCATCCGCTTTCCGCTTCGGCCGGATAATCTGAAGTTTCTTGCCGAAATTGTAGGTGACATTGAGAGGAATGGTGAAAACACGTCTCCGCTCATTTCCGGGCAACCCTTCATCGGCAAGGAATTGGCGGAATTTCTCCATAAAGTCGGCTTCAATACCGAATACGTTCAGTGTCTCGAGCTCCTCAATATGTTGGGGCAATGAGAGTACATTGCTGTGTCCGCTTCGTTTCAGGCTCCAGCCATATCCTTTCAATCGCACACCGCGTCCGAACAGCTGAATGATCTGGGCACCCTCGCTTTTCCCCACATGCATCAACCCGAGGGTGCTGACCCGCCAACAGTCCCACCCTTCAACAAATTTCTTCGATCCAATTAACAGATTTACAGGCGATGAGGACTCCTTCACGGTTTCAAACATCGCCTCCGAAAAATCACTATCCGCTATCGTGAGCGATAATTCATTTTGTTTAGCTACACTTTCAATGTGATCGGCAAGAGCCTTGGCATCACCCACGTTTATCAGTCCAAAAGGTGTTTCCGATGTGCCAACACGCAAAGAGATTTCTCCCGATTCCCCCTTCACCCTATCCAGGATTAGATGGCCGCCGCTGTCTGTATTAAACAGACGCTTCAGGATGTTTTTATAGAGATCGTCGTAAGTTAGTCCCGAACTGATTGTTTTAGCCAACCAGGTAAATGAACCCTCGAAGATGTCAATACCTTTACTGTCCATCAGTCCGGTATCCACACCTGTTCCGGTCAATATTGTTTCCATGTGTTTGCGTGATTTCTCTCGGTCGGAAAGAAAATCGTTGAGGAACAAAATGATCTGGGCAACATCGGTCGCAACAATCTGCTCATCTTTCCCAAGCTTGTTCCCTCCGCTCACGGTACTTCCCACAAAAACCCATAAGGGTTTTTCAATATTGAAAGGAGTCAATAGTTGCTTTTTACTGTCGTAAATATCCAACTGTTGATAGAATTTTAAAAGGCAGGCCGTCAGGTATACGGATTTGATTTCATGATCATTTGATTTAGGCAAATTCAAGATCTGGTAATCTTTCCCGAACCCATCTTCATAGAACCAACGGTAGGAGTAATCAAATACAACGGTCTTCGCATAATCATCTTCATGTCCTGTACCGGAAACAGCCTGATCGAAGGTTGCCGAGTATTCAAAGGCAAACCCTTTTTCACAAAGCATGGCACGGTTCTTATACCATGCATTTTCATCGGTCTTGGCATTGGTTCCTGAAAGGCCGCGATGACCTTCATCAACCAGCAACAAGTTCTGGTCGCCAAGACTGCGAGTCGCAATCGTATTTGGTCCCTCTTTCTCTCCCAGCTTGGTGATCTCCAGCACATCCACTCTGTTCATTCCCTGTGCCTGTGTGAAGAGGTTGTGACCCTCCTTCGAGAAGTTCGATGCGCCAATGTTGCTCTCTGCAAACTCACCAATATGCTGTTCACTCAACCTTTCGTTGGGAGTAATCAGAATGACCCGCGAAAGATCATGCTCTTTGCCATATTTCTTTGAATAATAGTTGTATTGCAGGTAGTTGACATGCATCAGCAATGTCTTTCCTGATCCCGTGGCATTCTGTAAGGAGAGTTTATTCAGTTCTTCTTCCTTAAAATGTGCCATGTCGGCATAGTCAGACCAGCGATCATTGAAGCGGTCCACGTATTCGTTCAGTGATGCGAGTAGAGATTCCCGGTTGCTGAAATAACGGTCGAGATATATCTCCACGAAAAGCAGAGAAAGCCATTGGTAATACTTCCATACCACCGGACGATGCCGCTTTTCGTTGATCGTCTGGGTATGCTTTACGATATTCTCCTCATAGGCAAGCAACTGTTCTTTACTCAACTTCGTTTTATCATCCCAAAACAGGTCACTGTTTACCAGTGCATGGTAGAAGTGATGCAAGTTGTCCTTATCCAATCCTTCCTGTCTGGAATCACGAATAGGTTCTGCCAGTTTGTGAAATGGACGTTTCTTTTCATCCTCCCGTAGTGGATCTATTCCAAACAAGCTTATGAGCCACTGATTCAGGAGAAGCTTATCCCTGAATTTGTGAACCTTTGGTCCTTTTGATTTTCTTTTAGCCATTATGCCTCTCCTTCAACATCCCACATGCGTTTGTGAAACTCTTCTTCAATCAACCGTACTTTCCAGTTCTCATCATCCTTCCTGAGGTTAGGGAGATTGTTTGATCCGTTCACATAGATCGTGTCATATTCAAAGTCTCGGGTTGAGATACGGTATTTTTCAAACCACTCATCCAGCATCAGATTGTCTTCTTCCAGGTTGCCTGTAAGTTTTCGCCAGACTATTAACACGTGCTCTTTGATACCGTTATTCGGATTCATGCGATCGGCTGGTACCCAGCCTTCCACTTTTCTGAACCACCATTTACCATCATCATCCAGTTGAATTTTACCATCCACTAAAAGTTTGGTATGTTGGTCCTCCGGAAGTTCTGGATCTGCTTTTCGGATAAAGCTGGCTGTGAATGTCTGTGGCGCTGCCATGTTTTCCAGGCGAAGCCCAATAAGATAATTGAAGGTCTCGATCAGGTCGATCTGTTTCTCAACCTGTTCATCGCTGCCTGGTTTTTTGATCTTCAAAGTATAGGCTGTCGGATCTGTAAATGCGTCAATGTTCAAAAGTGACTGGCTCCCCCGTGTCTCCACATTGAGTAGGTAGTGTAGCATATAATCCTCTTTCAGGGATGGGTTACCCTCTATTGCCCTACCGCGATCAGGGTTATTGTCAAATTCAAGGTTGTTCAGTGTGTCTTCGTATGATTCAAGACGGATATACTTTAAACATTGAGATATTCCTGTGTCGCGGCTTGTCGGTTTACCGTTTTTCCAGTTAGAGGAGTATGTTACTTTTAGTATACGTGGTTTAAGTACTGTATCAAAATGATTTCCCATTTCAACTAAAATAAACCTACGACATAAATCATCCTGCTTGTTTAAATTTATAACTGCGTGACCTGTCGTTCCTGATCCTCCAAAAAAATCTAATATTAAACTACCATCTAAATCAGAGTGTGTAAATATAGCATCTTCGACTGTGAAAATTGACTTTGGGTAACCAAATGGATTTGGCCCGATAATATCATTCAACAGATTTGCACCATAAGTTCCAGCATTATACTTTTTATCTGTCCAGTTACTAAATAAAGCGGTTTTCTTTTCACCATGTTCAATTAATTGATAAATAGTGAAATTCGAGCTACACTTTAATTTACCAGCTTCTACAAGTTTTTTACATGTCTCATAAGCATTACGCCATACTCTTTCTGTTTTTCCTTTTCCAATAGGATAAATTCGTTTTAATCCATCAGATGTGTTTTCTATTGGGTAGTCTTTCAAATCTTTTTCAGGTGGTTCTTCAACTCCAACAACAGCAAAAGTTAAAGGATCAACAAGAATAGCATAAAAACTGTTTGGACGCCCGTATCTAAAGTTACTTTCAGCTGTACCACTCCGCTTGTATGGTCTTTCCTCAATATCTTCATTAATAACTCTTCCAACTAAGGTTCGATCTGAATCTTTACCTACCATTGCAAGCATATACTCATGAGTATTTGCTAATGTAACGGCCTTTCCTCCTTGTGGATGATGATTAATAACTATCATTTCTCTCCTGAAAGGCAAATGTGTATCAATCATTTCACATAATGGCACCATTTCATAGTCATCTATTGCTATGTAGTAAACAAAATCTTCTGATAATAACGGCCAACTAACTTTTATCCGATTCTCCATAAGTGAGAGCCAAGAGGAAGAATCATAAACATTTTTATATAGAATCTTTGAATCTCCAGTATTGTAAGGAGGATCTATATACAAACATTTGACTTGATCTTTGTATCTTTCTTGCAAAAGATTCAACGCCTGAAAGTTCTCCGAATGAATCAACAACCCATCACACTGCTCATCAAAGTTCTCAATCGATTCAATCAGCTTTGTTTTGAATTCATCACTGAAGAAAGCAGTATCCAGTACCAGCTTGTCATTCGCTTTAAGGAATTCTACAGTTAATGGGACTGTGTAGGATATTGTTTCATCTTCAAATAGCTCTTTACTTTTTTTCTTCTCTTCTTCTTGAGTTACTCCAATTTCATCGATGGCAAATAACTTTACCCATTCTTCCCGTTGTGAATCGTTCGAGGCAATCTCACCGTACAATGCTTCAGGTACTCGATCAAGCGTGATACAGTAGTTTGTTTCTGTGACAAACTTCTTTTTCAGCCAGAGTTTCTTTTGGAAATCCTCAAGTTGAGCGAGAAAATCAATCAGTTTGGTGGCTATCTTGCGCATCACCTTGATCTTTGCCAGATAGCCTTCTACGGCTTGTGCATCGGCATTCTCAATGTCGTCAAGACGCATCACTTCGTTTTTGATATAGAAATCAAGTTCCCGCTTGAGGAAGCTACCCAGGTCTTTGTGAATGAAGTAGTCACGGGTATTACGGGCGGTGTATTGGTTGATGTACTTTGTGAGCAATGGTCGATTGGGAATCTTATCTGTTGGAGCGAAAAGATTCAATGCACTGATGTATTCACTCTCTTTATCTATTTGTGATACAGATTCTTTGATTTTAAGGGCCATTGCAAGATTCGGCATGTCACCCTTATTCAGGCTTCTGCCAAATTTCTCTTTGAGTGCCTTTTCTGTCTCTGGATCCACCTCGTTCTTTCCACCCGGCAAGGATTTATATTCAAAATTAACAACCAGTTCTCCACTATCATTCAACTCGACCGGCTTCTCTTCGTATAAGACGAAGAATCGTTTCTTCTCCTCTGATTCCTTCACATTTCCATGCTCACCCTCACTAGCATCTATGATACGAAAATGGATCTTTAGTGGTGTTTCCGGTATACCGTTTAGGACTTTCACATCATTAGTCATCGTCCTGATTTCAACTGCCTGGCTGATATCAAAGCTGAAATTGGAAAAGTAGTCTGCCGTTTTCACATAGTACTGATCCGCATTGGCCCAGTGCAGTTTTACTTCCTCGCCGTTGTACGGGATGGCAAAGGGAGCTGCTTTTCCGGCACTCTCACGGGCATAATAGCGTCGCGATATAAAATCGCCATCGTCATAATATCGTTCAAAAAAACGATATAGATGATCATATATATCAGCTTCGGCAGTTGCTCCATCACGTAGTGCTTCATACCTGGCTCTTGCCTCCATCACTTTGGGGGACTGTTCAGGATCGGCAACACCATATTCTTTTGCTGCTTCCAATTCCCGGGTAATGTTTGCCTCCAATTCAGCTTTTCTGGCTTCATCAATTTGACCGAACGCATCCTCGATAATCTGTAATAGATCTTTGTCTATAAAGGATTTTATTTGCAATGCTTTCGTCTGTATGATGCGGTAAAAACCAAAGTCAAGATCCGGTTGATCCAATTGGAAGAGTTCTGTTAACTTTTTTAATAACCGTTCCCGGAGTTTTTTTGTATTTGACATATAATTATCTCCTGTATGTTTTGTCTGTTTATTGTTGTAGTTTTTTTGTCGTGGCGCTACTCAAAATGGATGTCATCTGATCAATCGCCATCTTATTCAGAATCGACAATCTTTGATCTTGAGTAATTCCCTGTTTTATCAGTTCAGCATTCATACTTTCCATGTTGGAAAGGATTATTAATTGCTGTATTGTGGCACTATCACGAATATTTCCCTTTGCATCAGGATGCTGCTCTTTCCATTCTTTGGCAGTTATACCAAACATTGCCACGTTGAGGATGTCGGCTTCACTGGCATAGGTAAATGTCTGTTGACTCTTTGATACGATATGCGGTATAAGATTTTCTTTGATTGCATCCGTGTGAATCTTGTAGTTGATCTTCGATATGGCCCTGCTCAGATTCCAGTCCAAAGCTTTTTGTGATGTTTCAGACTCTTTCAGACGCTGGTAATCTTTAATCACATACAGCTTGAATTCTGCTGATATCCAGGATGCAAACTCAAAGGCGATATCTTTGTGTGCAAAAGTTCCACCGTATCGGCCCGACTTTGAAATAATTCCTACTGCGTTTGTCGCTTTTATCCATTTCTGGGGCGATAAGGTAAATGCATTATAACCTGACTCCTGTCTAAACCTATCGAATTCGATAGGTTTAAATTCCGGGTTACTCAACGATTCCCAGAGACCCAGGAATTCAATGGTGTCTCTTAAACGCATCCAGTTGTTGATCACAATAAATGCGTCATCCTTGTTTTTGTACTTGGCAATGTCAGTTAAGGAAATAAAGTCATCTTCATTATTCCTGCTGATGATTGCAATCTCTGTACCTTTTGCTTGAATGGTTTTCTTCATCATTTTACCTCCCAGCGAATCGTAAAAAGAGTTTCCCTTTCTGTTTTTTGCTCCATACGCCTGGTCAATTGGTCAACCAGCGAATCCCGCTTTTCTGCAATGTTATCTTCCACATCAAAAATCATCTGCTGTTGCCTACGACGCAAGGTTTCAAGTTTCTTTAACTCTGCCTGAAGATCGGCCTGTTCCTGCATTGTAGGTGCCAATCTGACCTTTCTGCGAATGTCTGATATCTTCCGCTTCGTGTCATCCATCTCTTTTGCCGCCGCCTTCTCCATGTCCTCTGCCCATTTATCCAGCTGAATGCATGCTTCGGACAGGTGCTTGTTGTTCTCTTCAAGGTTCCTGGCAATCGTGGATCTAACGTGCCTTTCACTGTCAGCATCCAGCCGCTTGTCTATCTGTTCGGGAATGGTGATTTCCTCTTGAGCATACCCTATGCAATTGAAGAGCTTTTCTGTGGTCTCCTGATCAAGATTCACACCTGAGTCATCTATCGCGGAGAACAATAGGTACTCTTCCGATTCGAACGAAGTTATCATCAGTTTACAGAGTGTCAGCCAACCTGATTTTCCCTTGAGGCTTTCAATAACTGATATCTTTGTAGGATTATTGGAGATATCAAATTGTACTTTTGAAATGGGACAGGATAAATTCTTGCCGCGTTGAACAACATGTTCGCCAAGCGGATGGGCAAGCCGATACAAGAACTCACTGTTCAGCACTTCCTTGCCTTTTGTGACAAGATGATAGGTGCCCACTCTTGCCTCCTTGATGAGTTGTTTGTGAAGATCGAACGAGAGAGAGGCATCATGGAATGTGGCATCTTCGTTGAGCACATACCTGGTTACTGCCCAGAATTGCTTTCCGATCCGGTCGAGCTTCTCCTGTGTCCCGACCAAACTTCCACTCAACCTTTCATGCACATCCTCATCAAAATGCTCCAAAAGCGCTTTCCGTGTATCTTTCAGCTTGGCCTGAATGGATTCTTCCAACTCTTTTTGTAGTTTGGCAAAGGCTTTCTTGATCTCTTTTTCGCTTCTGCACTCCTGATAGATCTCCAGGACACGTCGTTCGAAATCCACACCGGATTCAATGGTGCCCAATACCTCGTCAGAGGCACCAAACACACCGCTAAAAAGGTTGAACTTGTGTTCAAGCAGCTCATATACGCGCTTGTCGGCAGCATTCTTTTCATTCAGGAAGTTGATAACAACCACATCATGCTTTTGCCCGTAACGGTGACAGCGTCCAATACGCTGCTCTATCCGCTGGGGGTTCCATGGCAAATCGAAGTTGATTACCAAAGAGCAAAACTGCATGTTTAATCCTTCAGCACCGGCTTCGGTGGCAATTAAAATCTGAGCACTGTTTTTAAAGTGATCGAGTATGGAAGCCCGCATGTCTATTTGTCGGGATCCGCTGACTCGTCCGCTATCTCTGTTTTCTTCCAGCCAGTCGCTGTATATCTTAGCGGTTGATCCATCTTTGTTGGTCCCATTAAAAGTGACAACCTGACCTGAATAACCATGGTCGTTAAGATGCTGTAAAAGCCAATCCTGGGTTCTCCGTGATTCGGTAAAGATAACAGCCTTACGCGCTGCACCCATTTCATCCATTTTCTGAAAGCCCACATCAAGCGCAGTCAGCAGTGCCTTTGATTTCGTGTCTATTCCAATGCTAAGTGCCCAATCGATGTATTGGTCAATCTCTTTGATTTCATCTTGCAATTGCTTTATGTCAATCTTTACTTCCGGTACTGATTCCTCGTTTTCTGAATCGATGTCGTTTACCTCATCCTCTTCATCTTTCAGTATTTCATCCAGGAGATCTTCATCTATTGCTTCCTGCTCAATCAAAAGCTCAGTGACAGAACTTCCACTTTTGGCCTTTTCTAACAATCCCGTTAATCGTTCTCTGATTATTTTGAGAGTGCCTGCAAGTGCAATCGGAGAGGAGGCCAATACTTTTCTTATGAGAAGTATGAGCAGGTGTTTTTGTCGTGCGGGAAATGCATAGGTTTCGTCACGCTGCAAATAATCTGAGACAGCTTCGTACAGCTTGTACTCCTGTTCAGTGGGTTTAAATGGACGGGTGATCAGCTTACGTTCAGTGTAGGGAACATATTCACTCACCTGACTTCGGAGCGTGCGCCAGCAAAAACCCTGCAGTCTATCACGAAGCCCAGAAATGTCGCCTCCATTGTTCATATATTGTGTCCTGAATGAAGCCAGTTCTCCAAAGATGTTTTCGTCAATAAGTGTTGATAGACCATATAGCTCAAGCAACGAGTTTTGCAGAGGTGTGGCTGTTAAGAGTAGTTTCTTTCTCTCCTGCGTGGCTTGTCGGATGGTTTGTCCTATCCTGTTGCTCTCTCTATAAGCATTCCTCAGTTTATGTGCTTCATCGATTACAACAAGGTCCCATGGAATGGCACGAATGTCCATCGCCTTACTGGCTACGAAGTGCATGGAGCAGATGAGTATTTTCCGTTCTTCAAAAGGATTGGGATTCCCGTTGTTTTGTGAATCCCGATAGGTCTTGGCATCGAGTATCTGGCTGGGGAGATTGAATTTCTCTTCCAGCTCCACTGCCCATTGTTTGCGTAACGATGCAGGGCTGATGACCAATATTTTTCTGCTGTTTTCCGCCCACTTCTGACAAATAACCAGACCGGCTTCGATGGTTTTGCCAAGACCGACTTCATCGGCCAACAAAACTCCTTTTGATAAGGGGGATCGCAAGGCGAACAAAGCCGCTTCAATCTGATGGGGATTCAAATCAACACATGCGTCAAATAAGGCACGACCAAGACGGTCTACTCCTTTGCCTCCTGCACGCGTCAATTCATGAGCAAAATACTTGGCATGGTATTGTGTAGGTAAAGTGCTATAACTGGATGCCATTTTTACATGAACTTTTTATATAAAATGTTTTACGTTGAGGTGATATCAATTGTGTAATTACCACAACGAATACAATATGTTTGTAGTCTTTATACTTCCACATTTTTATAAAAAAACCATCTTATCATATTATCCTATAAGGTTTTTCAATGATAAGAAGCATAATCCAATTACATCAATTTCTTGGAAATTGAATTAAGCAACGAATTTACGAAAATATTTAACAGCAAACAAAACAATAAATAAACAAGTATGCAATTATAGGGACTCAATTCAAGTGGATCTACAAAGGATTACTTATACATACGATAGGCAAAATTGCAATCGCATTCATTTATCTAATTTTTTGAATACTGATTCGCGCTAATATGCATATAGTAGTGAAAATTAATTGATCCATCGTTATCGGTAGTATTATATATTAGAGCATCCCATTAAAATTGGGACGTTATTAATAATTAAACAAATTTGGCTCATTAAGCCTAAAACGATCTTTGACATTTTGAAATTTAGTTTTGTCGAACAAGTCTCGAAGATGAGTTTTGTCAGTTAAAGATATACTCAAAACCTGCAAAACTTCATATGTGCTTCTGTCAAGTTTCATGTCTTTTTGGACGATTGCAACCAGGCAATAAGTGCATATAGCAACGTAGATTTGAATCGGAACCGCATTCTCGGTTGTACCCCAGAATTTCTTTATTTTCAGATGTTGTTTAAGCCACTTGAAAGACTTATGAGAAGCTACACATAAGTTCTTCAGGGTAATGAAGACAGACTTCGAGGCAAGACCCGTTTTCCTGCAGAGGGATGACAGGATAAGGGCGCACTTCCTCACCTGCCTCCTCTCGCTGTTGATGATGAGGATACTGGAAAAGAAAGTCAACAGGGCGGGCAGGAAGTTCTCCGTCAGGGAGATCAGCGACACCCTGGCCGGGATGGACTTCTGCAGTATCCCGGGAGAGGGGTTCGTCCCGGCATACACAAGGACCACCCTCACCGACCATCTCCATGGTTGGGCCGGCTTCAGGACAGATACCCAAATTATCACCAAACAAACGATGAGAAAAATAATATCATCCACCAGAAAAAAAGATGAAAAATAATTATTGGCCTCTCTTGTGTACCACAAAGTTGAAGTTTTTAAAAGTCCTCAAAGCACCTCCACGACGGGATTAGGCCAAATTCAACTGTCAAAGTCGGGAATATATCAATTCGTGGGTAAATATGGGCAATTTCGTGGGTAAATATGGAATTTATTTTTCGCGGAGATGTGCTAATTATAAAATACCGCCAATACTTTTAAATAGGGAACGCTGTTTAAACTTGTCAAATCTTTGAAATATTGGCTCGACCTGTTGAGTATGGTCTCAATCTCGATCTCCTTGTCTCTCCTGCGTCTTTTCACAAATCCATATTCAGGCTTGTCACCAAACTCAATCTCCATCTGGTGCTCCTTGCTCCTTTTCCAGCTCCTCATCTTTTCTTCGTTAACTGCCATCACTTTCTCCATTTTCAATTGAGGCTTTTGCTGTTGCTGATCCATATGAAGTTGGTGTGCAAACTTGATTGCATCCGGTAACAAGACCTCCAGCTGCTTGATCTCTTCATCGGTTATCTCCACCGTGTAAAGTTCTTTGTTTATTTGATGCTCTTTCAGGAAATCGGCAAACTTCATCGGTCTGTCCGCCAATCCGCCACTCCTGTGCATGGGTAC
>NZ_DCEN01000004.1:0-225 GCF_002316955.1 Proteiniphilum sp. UBA1028 | reverse complement strand
TCCTTTTCGCTTGCGCGCATCGCCAATCGCTTTTTGCACATCCTCCCTGTTGAGTGAGAGTTGATACACATCACCAATCCTTCCGGGTTTCGTTTCTTTGGGCAAATCGTAAAGTATCCTATCAAGCTCAGGAGTGTTCTTCACCTCAAGAAGATCACCCTCAAAACAGGCATCATCGGTTTTAAGGCTATTGTCACTTTTAAGTTGCTCCAGTAGGGCGGTATA
>NZ_DCEN01000012.1:79761-82826 GCF_002316955.1 Proteiniphilum sp. UBA1028 | reverse complement strand
ATGTATTTTCTCCAGTTGACGTAACAAAAGGATGGGTTCCAGACTTCAGTGCTACTGAAGGGAGAATGATACGATATCGTATTGCAGTTCCTCGTAATTGAATTGTAAATTGTTTGGATTGTCCTTTATTAAAAGTAATCCAGTCTTCACGACTCCCCATCCTCCGATAACATTATAACTATCCATTGCTAACGGTATCTCTTTTACGTAATTAAATTGATTATCGAAAATAGTCAGGTATAGCCTTTTATTATTTAGTTGTTCAGGGAATGAAATTTTTGGGATAAACTCCAGACCATTTACGTGAATTCTGTAATAGCAATCACGGAACTTATCATAATTTACCTCATAAAAATGAACATTTTCTATTAAATGTCTATCCCAATCTTCTACAGATATTTTAAAAGTTTTGTTTGCGATGTTATCGGTAAAAGAACTTTTTCCCCCATGTTTACTTATTATGCCAGAATCGATATCTAATACATAAATATTGGAATTAAATGGAAAGTTAAATATGATTAGACGATCATTGCATGTTACATTGGGATGTTGCATCCACCCATAATTCTTGCCTATCCCATCTTCAGCATCCGTATATTCAAGCAATGTTTTTTTCACATTTCCAGAACGAATGGAGAATTCGTTCATGTAAAAATAATTTTTCTTGCCCGGATTGACAGTCGTATAAAAGATAGAATTCCTTTCCGGATGATAATGAATTTTTATTGTTGCATTGGAATAATTCGTTGTATTAATGATGTATTCACCGGCATCAACCGGTAGATTGATTTTACTGATAATTATTCCATCACGTCGTAGTAAATAGGACGTATTGATTGAATAAAGCCATATTGAATCTAGGGTGTTGGAATAGATCCCATTGATATCCCTATGAATTGCATTTGGACCTTCTCCATACAAAGGTATGCTTTCAATAGTCTTCTGATTAAGATTAAATATATCGAGATTGTGGGTTTGGTAATTGTAACCAATCAAATATTCATATTGGTTTTTGCTTGAGAATGTTTGAATAGGATAATTCTTCAAATGGATGCTATCTAATTTGATAAATTTTTCAGTTGCGGTTATGTCTGAAATTTGTTTATTACTTACGGTATTGTCTATAAAGTTACTCCTCTTATCATTGCATGATAAAAGAAATATCCATAGGATGGTGATTAATATCTTGTAATTCATATTCCAATAAAATAGAAGCCATATTCTGCTTTGGAAGATAAGATATTCAAAGCAGGATATGATAGTACGTTAACAATATCTTTTTACACTACAAGCAGGACCGGTTTGGCCGATATCGCCACAACCTACTCCATCATTTGGATTCTTACATTTGTATCCGACCATTTTTTCATCATTTTCATTTCTCGCAAGTGCTTCCACATTGCTCAACGCCAAATCACTCAGATTGGCATCACTTTTCAACCTTTTTTGCACTCCGAAACCTGCGGTTGCGAGGAGTGCGAGGGCAAATACACCCGATAAAATTTTCTTCATCCTACGAATAAAAATTTAGTCGTTAATAAATTATTGATTGATGCCTCTTTTCATATCCAATATGCGTGCATCCGCACGATGCACGAGTGTCGAATATCATAAAAGGGGATTCGCCCACATTTTTTATTGAAACGCTTACCGTTTTGGCATCTCCTTTTGGGATAGTCCCCAAATCAAATTCCGTTTTGTATGCCATTGTTAATTTTTAATTAGCTGAAAAACAGTGTAAAATATGAAACAATTATGATAAAAACGACTTATCGGAGGGGACTCAATCATCTAATTGATACTCTACAAAAATACCTTCGGGATTATATCCTATTCCGTAAATTGTGTTTTTCTCACTGTCATATTTCATTGAAAAGAGTGGGATATCCAATGTGTAATGTTTCACAGGATTTCCATCCCAGTCATATACCAATAAATGTTCACAATGATGACTGAGCATTCCATATTCCTCAAATGTTCTTCCTGAGTATAAGGCATATACAAATTCATCATCACAATCCAGCCCACAAAATCCTACCTGACCATCTTTAGACCAGGCAATGCCGCCTCTCTCCGGTAGAGTGAAGTCTGGCCCGTAATATTTTATCTGTTTATATTCTTCCAATATTAATCCGTCAATATAATTGAGAAAAGATAATACCGCAAAGCTTTGTGTTGCGGCAACCACTTTCTTATTATCCGGTTTATTTGCTATGCGCGTACTAAGATATAATAAGGATAACTCCATTCCAGTTGTATTGCTGGTCTCTTCAAAACCAGGAAAGTCCACTTTTGATGTTATCTCCCCATTTTCTTTCAAAGTAACCAACCATGCATCGTCAAATAGTCCGTTAGCTATCAGATGGGAACCCTGATAGTTTGCTGAAAATATTCTTTTATCGGAATTAATATCCATGACCTCTTTTAATGTGAATGTTGTATCAGATGATATATCGACCTGGTTTACTTTCTGTCTATCGGGATCGAATATAAAAAAACTATCGTCTTTAAATTGAAGGTCGATTATGGCTACAACTTCTCCCGGTCCACTTCCTTTTTTAATGCCGTTTATTAATTTTTTTGTGTTAAAATCAACTAAATGTAGCATTTTCTCGTTATTAAGATCCCAGATCATGTACGAATCATTTTTTCGAATTACGTGGGCTGGTTTTAATATATCAAATTCTTCCAAATCAATCACTCTTGTGTGAGTTAACTTATGTATAGGACTTTTCTCGAAATGCAGGATCGGATGATTGATTGTCTTATTACATGATAAAATGGGTATTATAACAATTAAGACGATTCCGTTTAATACGTTTCTTGAAATTTGATTCATTGTTTTCATTCGATTATTTATAAGGTTGCGCATTATGTACCCAATGACCTTCCGGATCAATATCCATTGGTGGAATATAACATCCACAGAGTGTACAATTATGTATACAAATAACAGTAGGATCAGGAAACTCCCCATTCGCAAGTGCTTCTACATTATTTAACGCCAAAGTCGAAAGACCGACATCACTTTTCAACCTTTTTTGCACTCCGAAACCTGCGGTTGC
>NZ_DCEN01000012.1:58261-79524 GCF_002316955.1 Proteiniphilum sp. UBA1028 | reverse complement strand
GACTTTTTTATTCTATACTTCCTTTAAGCTTGATAATCAACGGCGAATTTTCCATATTTCCGTAAACCGAAACGGTCTTATTAAAATGCCCCCGGTCATCAGCGTTGTAGGTGATGCTTATCCGGGTTGTACTGTCCGGAAGTATCGGCCTCTTTTCATATCCAATATGCGTGCATCCGCACGATGCACGAGTGTCGAATATCATAAAAGGGGATTCGCCCACATTTTTTATTGAAACGCTTACCGTTTTGGCATCTCCTTTTGGGATAGTCCCCAAATCAAATTCCGTTTTATCTGTTTTTATTTGCGAGCTTCGGAAGGGTTGTGTTGCGTTGGCTTGATATGAACTGTTTGATACTTCAGACAGATACATTTCTTTCACACGTGGATTATGAACTGGGTTGCCTATGTATACAACTTTGTTTTCATCATTCAGCAAAAATGTTTGAAAATCCTGCCGAGACGGAAAATTGTTAATAGCATTCAGTTTGTCGCCCATGTCAATGCAAACAGGAATATTGATCCCGTCTCTTTTTAAAAGATAGGATATTTCCCGCATATCTTTAGGATGAAAAAAGAAAATTACAGGAACTGAGCCATTTGTGAATGAATCCAACTCGGATATGAACTCCTTCCATTTATGCAATTGTAGTTTGCAACTTGTGCAGCCAATTGAATCTACATACATCAATATTTTATATGAAGATGATGGAATTTTATATTCAATTGTATCGGTCCCATATTTCGTGAAAGTCAAATCTTCCGGAAAAATGATTTTCTTGTTTTGCCAATGTTGAACAATTTTTGCAATTTCTTTTCTGGAATTATTGTCTTTACAACTCAATACAAGTGTGCCGATCAATATAATCCAGATGTATCTGAAAACTTTTGAATTTTTCATTGTATGAAATTTTTATAATTGATATTCTACAATCTGTTGTTCGTGATTGACATCCAGCCCTAATAATGTATTACGATTTTCGTCGATGGAAAATCCGGTAATGTGTTTATCCAGTGTATATTGTATAAGGGGTGTACCATCAAGGCTAAATACCTGAATTATATTCCCGCCTTCTATCCTATTATAGGGGTTTTCCTTGCGGATATCTTTGAAAGATGTACCCCAGAAAAGGGTGTAAATTTTATCTTTTCCCACATGCACATCACTGTATCCCATGATCCCGGTGGGGATTGCATAATCCCCCTGATTGGCAAATTCCGGCTCACCGAGTTTGCCGTACAGAATATTGATTATTTCGTTTGTTTTTAAATTATAAATCTCAATCACCTGCCCCAGTTGGGTGACCATAGCCAATACACCGTTATCCGGATTGTAATCTAAAAAGGAACGCCATGCCTGTGCCAAAACAATATCCGGAATGTTTGGATCTTGCCTCTTTTTCGTGGGAATTTTAAACAGTTGCCTCCTTATATTTCCACTGTCATCCACAATATTTATCCGGCATTTGCCGCCATAATCTGGAATTACAAACAAGGAATCGTTAATCAAAGCGAAATCCAGACACCTGATAAGGTTTTTTGATAGATGAATACGCTTGTTAAAATTATTATTCAGGGGGTTACGAATGCTAATTGTATTATTATTGGCATCGAGTAGATAGAGTGTACCCTCACTATCCAAACGAATATTCTCTATACTGAGAAACTCTTCCGGCCCATTTCCTCTGAGTGCCAGGGAAGAATTTTGTCTCATCTCGGGAAAGGTGAGCGTATGGCAATAGTAATCCGGACCGTGCAGATCCAGGATATAAAGCAATGAATCACTTTGTCTTATCCTGAAAGGATATCGGAGATATTTGGAGTCCTGAACAGATAGAACCTTTCCGGGCAGAAATCTTTCTTCAGCAAATTGAAAACCGGCGAATGGTTTCGATGTACAACACTGTATGAAGATTGAAATAAGAATGAATATACAGGAGTGTAAAATCATAGTATGCTTTTAAAAATAGAGTAAGACCTTGACTTCGCTTTTCGGACAATCGACACTCCCAAGTCCAAAACAATTAATATTTGGATTTTCAGATGTTGCCAGGCACTCGATATTAGAGAGTAAAATTTCACTAATATATTGGTTTTTAACTTTGGATTTTGAAAAGATCAAAAGTGTTGTCATTGTGACGATAATTAAATAAGCGTGATGTTTCTTTTTCATTTTGTGAGTTTTTTTCACAAAGAAGAAAAAAAGAAGCTAATTAGTAAAAAAAAAGTAGGGCGAGATTCTGTCTCAATTCTGTTCATATTGTTTATCTTTGCTTGAGCAATCCATGAATTGTTGGATTTTGATTATGCAATTGTGTGGAAACAATATAGAATTTAAGAAACGTCTTGTCGTTAAGATGCTGACTATAATTGTATTGATTAGCATTGCAGTCAACCAGGTCTCGTGGCTATACAACATGTATGAACTGCATGACCGGGAATTCAAATTGGATATCAATCAGGCAGTACAGCAGGCAATATCCATGGAATTGGCTGAGAGAAGTGAATCTATTGGGGGTTATTCTGTTTATTCACACAATATAGCGCCTCCAAATGATACTACACGATATTTCACTAAAAACGTAGTAACGGAAGATTCTGTATATACTTTTAAGATAGATAAGAATGATTCTCATGCAATGTCTAAGATCGTTCAATTTGTATTAGCAAAGTATTATCCTATTGATCTGAACAAATTAAGCACAATTTTTAAAGAAAAAATCAAAGAAAAGCATGATGTGGAGAATGTTTATTTTGAATATCTGGATCTGAATAACAAGGTGCAGATCGAATCAACCAAGCCTGTGGGTATCTCAATCGTTGATTATGTGAATGCGGATACAATCCCACTGGACATAGTTGCATCGATCGGAGTTGTGGGGTATATACAGAACTCCCGCCTGGGAATTTTGGATAAGATGAAGAAACAGTTGGCAGTCTCCTTTTTGTTGATTGTGATTGCACTAACTTCTCTCTTCTATATTTCAAAAAGTTTTGTTGTTCAGTGGAAAACGGAAAGAATGCGACAGGAATCCGTGAATGCAATGACACATGAGTTTAAACGGCCTATTGCCAGTGCCGTGGCAATGGCTTCACTCATCCCTTTTTACCTGGAAAGAGGAGAGAAGAATAAAGCACTGGATTATGTGAAGAACATAGAGATGGATCTGAATAAGTTAACCCAATACACAAAAAGAATTCAGCAGATCAGCAACAATGAGAAGCAGTATGTGACGATGAACAGAACAGCTGTGGAGATTGTTCCGTTCTTTGAATCCTTGCAGAAACGATATGCGGTGTCAGATGATCCTCAAAGGAAAGTTATTGTGAATCTAATGATTGAGACGCATAAACAGATCATGTGCGTGGATATGCTTCACTTCTCAAATGTGATGGACAACCTGTTGGAAAATGCGATCAAATATACGGTAAAACCTGTTGTTACAATTGATATCAACGTGACAGACACACCCGACGGGTTGAAGGTGTCGGTAAAAGATAACGGTATCGGGATATCTGCTTCCGACAAAAAACTTATTTTCGATAAATTCTACCGGGTTAAAAGAACGGAAACAAAAAGTAAAACAGGATTTGGCCTGGGACTGACCTATGCAAAATCAATCGTTGAAGCGCATGGGGGGATTATTTCCGTTAGCAGTGAGTTGGACAAGGGTAGCGAGTTTGTTGTCATTTTTCAAGGATAGCTCACATGAATGATCTGATATTGTTGGTTGAAGACGATATGTCATTGGGGAAAATTCTGAAGGATTTTTTTCAGAACAACGGCCTCTCTGTGATATGGTCGGTTGACGGTGAGAATGCCTTGGTGCGCTTCAAAGAATTGAGACCCCGATTAGTCTTGCTGGATGTTGTACTGCCCGGGATAGATGGATTCGGGGTCGCTGCAGAGATCCGGAAAATAAATGGTGTGGTCCCCATCATATTCATGACCGGAACGGCATTTGACATAGAGAACTATCATAAGGCCTATCGGTTGTTGAGAGCAACCAATTATATTGAGAAACCGGTAAATCCGCATAATGCATTGGCACAGATAATGAGTATGCTCGAACCCGCGGGTATCCGAAAATTTACCATAAGCAATCTGCACATTGTCATCGATGGCCAGCAATTGACAATCAATCATAAAAACTTTCAATTGCGGGACAAGGAAACACAGGTGTTATCCCTGTTACTTGAAAACATAAACTTTACAGTTAGCCGAAATGACATCTTGAACAAGGTCTGGAAAGATGATAAATTCCAAATGAATAACGCCCTGGATCGATCAGTCTCTCATATAAAGAAAATACTCAAGGAGTTTCCTTCCATATCAATAACTACGATATATGGCAGTGGTTATCAGATGAAAATAAAAGATGACAAAAAAAACCGGAGACTTTCGCAAGCCCCCGGTTCCGTTTTTTTGTAATTTAGAAGTAGAGTATTTATTGTAAGCAGGGAATCAGTTGCCTGCTTTTATTTTGCCGATGCCGTCCTTGGAGAACTCCTTCTCTGCCGGGTTGCCGTAATACCGCACATTGCCAATGCCATCCGAACGTACCTTGAGGTATTCCGATGCATGGCAGCTTACGTTGCCCACGCCCTGGGAGGAGACCACGGCACGTTTTGCTTTCAGTCCGTCGGCATTGACATTGCCCACGCCTTCCGACCTGATCTCCACGTTGCCGGCCGTTCCGCGCAGCGTGATGTTTCCCACCCCTTCAGAATCGATCTTCACTTCGTCACAACGTAGGTTTTCGGCCGTGAAATTGCCTACTCCATCCGATTGAATGTGGAGGGAGGGCGTGGAGAAGGTGCCGTCAATCACTATGTTTCCCACACCCTCGGAGTCGATCCGTGAAAGGGTGGGGGTGGCAATGGAGATGACCAGCTTATTGGCCCGGTTGCCAAATCGCTTCAGGAAGGTTTTCTTCATCTCGAGGACCAGCTTGCCGTTGTCCATTCGCACGTCGAGTGCGTTGAGCAGCTCTTCGCTGCCTTCGGCCGTGACCTGGGTAGTGGAGGATTGCCGGATGTGGATGTTGGCTGCCACCGACGTCTCGATGGTCGTGAAGTCAGACACGTCGAACTTGTCCGTCGCCTGGCGCGTTTGCGCACAGGAGCTGCTACTTACTGCCAGCAGCAGGGTAATGAATGTGAGTGAAAGTAATCGTTTCATCTGTTTCTTTTTTAGAATAAGACATTGCAAAGCGCTTTCCGGTTACAGGAAGTTAGTCTTTTAACAATTCGATGATCTTCAGCCGGAAGGCATATTCGTATTTAGCTTGTGCCTCTTCGCCCATGGCCTGCGTCTGGTTATTTTTGGCCAGAAACAACTCGTAGGCGTTGGCACGGCCGTTCCGGTATTTTTCTTCTGCAAAGCGGTATGCTTCGTTGCTGGCGGTCACCGATTTCTGTGCGGCTTCCCAACGGCTTCTGGCGCCCACGGCATTGTAATAGGCCTGCTCAATCTGTTTGCGGAGTTCCAGCTTTGTCTTGTCCATCTCCAGGCGGGTATTGGCAATGGCCAGCTCGGCGATGTGGATGTTGTTTTTGACCTGAAACCGGTTGAAGATGGGGATGCGCAGGCTGAAACCGAGTGAATTGCTTATGTTGTTGCGCAGCTGGGTGCCGAACGGGTCGTTGTCTCTGCCGCTCATCTTGTAGTAGCCGGTCCCCATGTTGGCGCCGAAGGAGAGGGACGGATAGAGCTGCGACCGGGTCATCAGCAGTTCTTTTTCGCTGCTTTCGATCCGGTACTGCATGCTCCGGATGATGGGGCGGTTCACCAGCGCGCTTTCGTAGACGGCGTCGGAAGCAAGCAGCGTGGATTCGCGGATGAGTGTCCCGGCGGGTGGGGCTGTTACATCGAAATCATCGAATTGCTCCAGCTCCATGATCTGTGCCAGGTCGAGCAGCGCCAGCCTGTAGTTGCTGGCTGCCTGCACCCTGTTGAGTTCCTCCCGGGCCAGCTGTGCTTCCTGTTCATAAAGCTCCCCCTGGGCCATTCTGCCGCTTTTTACCAGCTCGGTACGGCGGACAAGGTCGGCCCGGGTGGTCTCCAGCTGATTCTCCGCGATCTGTAGCAGCTCGCGGTTGAGCAGTACCTGCAGAAAGGCGGTGGAGACGCTCATGATGATGTCGTCGCGCATCTTGTCGAGGTCGGCCTCCGAAGCCTGCATGTCGGCTCTGCGTGCGTCAATATTGTGTTTCATGCGCAGGCCGTCGAAGAGGGTGATGTCGGCGCCTATCCCGAAGCTGGTCTGCGAGGAGTTGGTGTTCTGATAGGTGTTGTCGAGGCCGATGGAGCGGCCGAAGACAAAGCTCTGTCCGGCCGAGGCATTCAGGTTGGGCAACAGGTCGGCACGTGCCTGGCTGTAGGCTATTTCCCGCTGCCGGCGGTTCAGCTCCTGCTGTTTGATATTGCGGTTGTTTTCCAGGGCAATGTCAATGCATTCCGGCAAGGTGTATTGCTGCTGTGCCGATACCGGAACGAGGACGCTGCCGGTGAGCAGCAGGCTGAAGGCAAAGGTTCTGATCTGCATAATATGGATGGTTGTCAACTGACTGTGAAGGCAGTTTGTTATT
Organism: Proteiniphilum sp. UBA1028; assembly: GCF_002316955.1. Lineage (NCBI taxonomy): Bacteria > Pseudomonadati > Bacteroidota > Bacteroidia > Bacteroidales > Dysgonomonadaceae > Proteiniphilum > Proteiniphilum sp. UBA1028. The sequence goes on along the minus strand of NZ_DCEN01000012.1, from coordinate 72,933 downwards.
TCTTCTTTTCCTCAATGATCTCTGTGCCGCGGATCTTGTCGTTCTCGTTTAATCCTTCGGTCACTTCGATGTTGATGCCGTCGGACAGGCCAATTTTTACCGGATGCCGGTCGAACTCCTGGGGTTTCTCGTTCCGGACCAGGTAGACAAAGACCGAGTCGCCGCTGAATTCCACGGAACTCTCCGGAATGGTCAGCACATCGGTCCGCTGATCCAGGATAATGTCGGCATTGGCACTGTATCCGGCTCTGATAAACACATCTTCTGGCAATTTCAATGCCGCCTTCATTTCGAAGAGGATGGCACCGCTTTCTTCCACACCTTTTGGAGAAACGTACTCCAGTGTGGCAGGAATCTTACGGTCCTGGATGGCGCCGATGGTGATCTCCATGGGCATCTCCACCGAGAGCTTGCCTACTTCGGTTTCGTCGATCTTGCCCACGAAGAGCATGTCGCTCAGGTTGGCTACCGATGCCACCGTGGTGCCGTCGTTGAAGTTGTTGGACTGAATTACCGAGTTGCCCACCTTGACCGGCACGTCGAGGATGGTGCCACTCACGGTGGAGCGCACCAGCGTATTGCTGGTCTTTGCGGAGCTTTGCGTGATTCCCGTACGCACCAGGCTCAGGTTGTCGTTCGCAGCACGCAACTCCTCCTGGTCGTTCTTGTACTGCAACTCCACTTTTTCGAACTCCTCCTTTGAGATCACCTGGTTTTCAAATAGCTTGCGATCGCGTTCGTAATTGCTGCGGCTCTGGTCGGCGGCCAGCTGTGCACGCTGCACGCGCGACTCGGCGCTGCTCAGGTTCACCATATCGGGCACCACCTGTATCTTGGCGATGATATCGCCTGCCAGCACCTTGTCTCCCGCTTCTTTGTAGACCTCGGAGATGATGCCCGACATCTGCGGTTTGATCAGGATCTCGTTGCGCGGCTCCACTTTGCCGGTGGCGACCGTTCTTTTTTCGATGTTCCCTTTGGTGGCGGACTCAATCTTGTAGGTCACCACTTTCGGACGTGATTTTTGCCAGAGAAACACAAAGGTGGAAATGACCAAAAGCCCCAGTAGTACCAGTCCTGCAATTCTCAGTATTCGTCTCATACGGTTTTTTATTGTTTGAAGTTTATGTTTATTTCGTTTTTCTGTTCTACTCTTCTGCGATCGCCTCTACCGGCTTGATCATCATGGCGCGCTGGGCGGGGATGTATCCGGCAAAGGTGCCGATGACAAGCAGGATAAGGAGAGAGGTGACGGCCATGCCGAAGGAGATTTGCGGGTCTTTGAAGAACTGGTCGCCCTGGCTCAGTACAATGCCGGTGGCTCGCAGCAATCCTACTCCCACCACAATGCCGGTGAGTCCTGCCAAGACGGTGAGGACGACGCTCTCGCTCAGTATCTGCCCGATGATGCTGCGGGGGGTGGCTCCCAGGGCACGACGGATGCCGATCTCCTTGGTACGTTCGCGCACGGTGACCAGCATGATGTTACTCACGCCGATGGCGCCGGCAAAGAGGGTGCCCAGTCCAACAATCCAGATCAGAGCCGCAATGCCGATGCCAAGGTAGTTGAACATCTTAAACTGTTCCTCGATGTTCATGGTGAACACCGCCTCCTTGTCGTCGGGCGCGATCTGGTGCTGTTGCTTCAGTATCTCCAGGATCTTGTCCTGCACAATCTTTACCGGGACTCCATCTTTGGCAGTGGCAGCCAGAAAGTGGATGACGTTACCGTGGTTGAAGGCCTGCTGCATGGTGGAGAAGGGGAGGACCACCGTTTCGGCCGTCTGCCCGCCAATGCTCACTCCTGAGGTGCTCCGGGCTACACCAATCACCTGGAAGTAGATGCCGTTCACGCGGATCTGTTTGCCGGTAGGGTCTTCGCCCTTCTGAAAGAGCACTTCGTAAACACGTTCCCCGATCACGCACACTTTTCTTTTTTCTGCGATGTCAATGTCGTTCACATATCGGCCATAGAGCATCTTGCTTTTCTCAATCAGGTCGTATTCGGGATAACAGCCCTTCACCAGGTAGGAGCCGTTTTTTTCACCACGTACCACGTTCTTGTCGTTGCCCCCCGAGAACAGCACGGGCGAAATGTACTGCAACTCAGCGACCTTCTTCCGGATCACGGGCAGGTCGCTGTTGGTCATATCCCATCTTCGTCCTTTGCGAAACCCTTTGTAGGGGAGCGTGGTACGTTCCGAGGCAAAGAAGCAGGAGTTGGTGGCGAATCCCTCAATCTGGGAGGTCATTCCCTTTTCCAGCGCATTGCCGGCGCCGACCATCAGCACCAGCATCAGCATGCCCCAGAACACCCCGAACGCGGTGAGCACACTACGCGACTTGTTGTGCGTAATGGTGATCCATATTTCCTGCCATCTGTCCAGATCGAACATATATTGTTTTTTTAGTAATCAGTAATTTGTTTTCAAATCCTCACCTCCAAAACTTTCCAGCCCTACCTGCATCACTCCTGTCTCATCGCTTCGATGGGCTGTACACGTACGGCCTTTCTTGCAGGCAGATATCCTGCAATAACTCCTGCAATAATCAGAATGACCGTGGCAAAGACCGCGTAGCCCAAATCCACCGTGGGGTTCGTAAAGACGGACATCTGCGGCTCGTCGGAGACAGGCCGTCCGTTGGCTGCCTGCACCATGAAGAAGTTGATCAGCTCTGTCAGTCCGATGCCCAGCATCATGCCAATGTACCCGAAGAGGGTGGTGATGATGATCGACTCCAGGATGATGGTCTTCAGGATGGCCATGGGGGTGGCGCCAATGGCTTTGCGGATTCCTATTTCGCGGGTACGTTCCTTCACCGAGACCAGCATGATGTTGCTTACCCCCACAATGCCGGCGATGAGGGTGAGGATGCCAATGATGGTGACAAAAAAGGTGATTCCTCCGAAAATCTTTATCGTTTCCACATAGTCCTCCTGTGCGTTGTTGATATAGAGCGCCTGTTTATCATCGGGATTGAAGTTGAGGCGTTGCCCCATCATGCCTCTGAGCGATTCGTTGAACCGGTCGTTCTGTGCCTTCGTGGTGAGGCCGTCCACGGTGAAAGTGATCTGCCAGAACTTGCGCTGCGGGTTGTAGATAGCCTGTGCCGTAGAAAAGGGGATATAGGCATTTGATCCTCCGAATTGCTCTTTCTTGGTGTTGATGCCCACCACTTTAAACATGACCTGGCCGACCTTTACCTGCTTCCCCAGGGGTGGTTCATTCTTAAAAAGGACGTCGGCGATCTTCTGATCCAACACAATCACCTTGTTCTTTTCCTTCATGTCCAACGCATTGATGAAGCGGCCTTTTCCGGGAGGAATGATCAGCTTCTCAATGTTGGAATAGTCGGGCATTACTCCGCTCAACCCGTAAGAACCATATTCGGTACCGTAGGAGATGGTTTGTGTGGTGTTGTACCTGGCGCTGATGAGGCGACTCTCTTCCACCTGATTGTGGATGGCCGATACTTCGCCATCGGTAAACATTGTCTGGCGTCCCGACTTCAGGCCTTTGTACGGCATGGAGGTGGTGCCCGACCATAGGTTGATGCGGTTGACAGCCCTGGAGCTGAAGTTTTGCATTACGCCGTTCTTCAGGCCGTTGCCTGCTCCCAACAGGACAATGAGAATGAAAATTCCCCAGGAAACCGATAAGCCGGTCAAGGCTGTACGCAGTTTGTTTTTCTTCAGCGTGTCGTATATTTCCTGAAACTGGTCGATCATAGTTATTCAATGTAGGTAGGTTGAATGGTGTCGTGTACGCCGTTGTTCTTGCGTGTTTCGTATTCAATCATCCCGTCTTTCAGGTGTATGATGCGGTTGGTGGCATCGGAGACCGATTGCTCGTGCGTGACAATGATGGTGGTGATGCCTTCTTCGTTGAGGCCGGTAAGTACATCCATCACCTCCAGCGAGGTTTTGCTGTCGAGTGCGCCGGTAGGTTCATCGGCAAGGATGATCTTCGGACCCGAAATCAGGGCACGGGCGATGGCCACGCGCTGTTTTTGTCCCCCGGAAAGTTCGTTCGGAAGGTGATGTGCCCACTCCTTCAACCCCATCCTGTCGAGATGCTCCATGGCAATGATGTTTCTCTTCTTGCGGCTCACCTTCTTGTAATAGAGAGGAAGGGCCACATTCTCCAGGGCATTCTTAAAGTTGATCAGGTTGAACGACTGGAATACGAAGCCGATCATTTCGTTGCGGTACTCTGCTGCCTGCCTCTCGCTCAGGTTTTTAATGAGTGTGCCGTTGAGGTGGTAGTCTCCGGCATCGTATGTGTCGAGGATGCCCAGGATGTTGAGCAGCGTGGATTTTCCCGAACCGGAAGCGCCTGTCACGGAGACATATTCGCCCGCTTCAATATCGAGGCTGATTCCTTTCAGGACGTGAAGCGAAAGTGCTTCTGTGTAATACGACTTGTGTAATTGCCGGATATGAATCATCTCTGTGTGTGTTTTGTTCTCTGCCAATCAGACTTGTGTCTCACTGGTTTCGTTACAGTATGTACGCATTAATCAGTAAACTTTGACGCCACAAATGTATGCCAAAACATTGTACTATGCAATACATAATACTATAATATTTTAAATATTAACATTGTTTATGCTTTTTAGGGAGTCAAATAGAGGATTGTTGAAGATGCCTGGTTATGGCATTCCGCATTCCACATTCGGCAAAGAGATGTGTGGAAGGAAAAGTGCGACTGGGTTACGGAGTTGCGATATGAGGAATCAATGCAAAGGTATAGCCTTCGCCTTGCAGCCACTCTATGGCACGTGGCAGGGCGTATTTCATGTTTTTTTCGGCTTTGAGAGAATCGTGAAATACGAGAATGGAACCGTCGCGCGTATATTTCTTTACATTGGCCAGCACCTGTTCGGGCGACATATGCCGGCTGTAGTCCCGGGTGACCACATCCCACATTATGACGCTATAGCCAGCCTTGTGTATTGCCCAGTTCTGCGGTACCCGCATATGGCCGTGAGGAGGCCTGAAGAGGGGAGAGCCGATCAGCTCGGCTGCCTTTGCCGTATTGTCCAACAGGTAGGAGGTCTTGCTGTTCCATCCCTGTACATGGTTGAAAGTGTGATTGCCTGTTCTATGGCCCCGTTCCAGCAGCATCCGGTAAACATCGGGGTGTTTCCGCACATTGTCGCCCACGCAGAAGAAGGTGGCTTTCACGTTGTATCGGTCCAGAAGATCCAGTACCCAGGGGGTGACTTCCGGGATGGGGCCGTCATCAAACGTGAGGTAGACCGTTTTCTGGCGAGGCACTTTGATTCGCCAGACTGATTTGGGAAAGAGAAGCCGGTAGAGATGTGGGGGCTGTTCAATTAGCATGTGTAGGATGATAGAGTTAGGTATCGACCAAAGCCATAGGGCCGTGTAGACACTACACGGCCCTATGCTGCCTTCGTTTTTTACTGAGTTGTGGTTTTATATTGTTCCAGCAGGCGGGGGCTAAACTGCTGCATCATGTTGAGTGCTTTTTGCATTGTCTCCTCTGCTGTTGCCCGTGAGAGGGTATCCTCCTGGGGAGTGGCATAATAATTGCGTACGGAACCGTCGGTGATCTCTTTCAAGATCACATCGCCCACGTACGACACTCCTTGCATATAAAAAAACTGTGCACGCTGCATCAGGTCGTCTGTCATCGTCCGATATTTTTCCTTATCGTACTGTTGATAGATCGTGTTGATCAGCAGCAGCGGGTTGATGTTGTTATACACAATGTCGGAGAGGGTGTTCGAAATCTGCAAAGGCTTCAGACGGCTGAACCAGTCGAGGTTCATGTTGATGCGCCCGCCAATGGTTGAGATAAGGGCTTCCGCCTTCTCCCGTTCACCCAGTCGGTAATATGCCCTGGCGAACAGGAGCCCGTCGGTACCGTAGTGTACCGTGGAGTCGGGTACCATTGTGGTGATTTTATCGAGTGCAGCCAGTGCTTTCTCATTCTCGCCCTCGTCGATCAGAGCGTTGATCAGCTGGGTGAAATAGAGACGGAAAGTGGAAAGCATCCTTCGGCTGGTTTCGTCCAGATAAATATCGGGATTTTCTTCCAGCCCGCCCCAGCGGAACTTATTCATCATGTTGTCATACGCTGCCTCCGTGTTTACGCCACCGCTCAGCGGAGTACCGGGGATCACCTGGTACGAGAGCCCGTTTAGCGAGAAATTGCCGTTCTGCAGATTCATATACAACGAGGGGGTGATGGTGGTGGCGAAGTGTAATGGCCGCTCCCAGTTCTCATCGTTGATGTTGCTGATCATTTCGAGGATCATGAGCTCCTGCCTGTAGAGGGCCGACTTATCACCCAGGTTGATGTACATCCTGCTGCCCGGTTTTGCGTGGAGCTTTTTCCAGTCGATCCCGGCAGTATCCACATCGAGTGAGAGCACATTGCCGGGAATGATCTGTGTGTTGCCTGTGTTGAATGGGTTTGCGGGGTTGCTGTTTTGACCCGTTCTCAGGTTCTCCATCGTCTGTTTCAGGGAGAGGGTATCTTTGTAGGCGTTTACGTCGTAATAGGATCCGAACGATATGGGCGGAATGTTATTCTGCCGCAGCACGCTTTCAATCTCCTGTTTGGTGATGACAAAGGCAGCGCTGCCTGCATCGCCCGAGTAGCGTGGCCGCGACCATTTGATGGGAAGAGGTGTTGACTCGTATGCCGGACGCAGCAGCTGATCTATGTACCACTCGGTTTGCAGGAAGCTGAGGTTGGTCACCCGCACGTCGGTACGGTAGCCTTCCGTTTCCTGCACGTACCACAGAGGATAGGTGTCGTTGTCGCCGTTGGTAAACAGGATCCCGTTTTCACCTACGCCACAGAGGTAGTTCATGCCGGTATCGCGTGCCAGCGTCCTTCCGGAGCGATCGTGGTCGTCCCAGTTTTGCGACGCCATCTGAAGCGGTACGAAAAGAGATGCTACCGTGGCGACTGCGGTTGCCGCCGTGGTGTTTTTGAGATATTTCCGCAAAAACAGGCTGATGCCCGCCACGCCCATTCCCACCCAAATGGAAAAGGCATAGAAGGAGCCGGAGTAGGCATAATCCCGTTCGCGCGGTTCAAACGGCGTTTGGTTGAGATAGAGGATGATGGCCAGTCCCGTCATGAAGAAGAGCATGAAAACGATGGCAAAGCTCTTGTTTCCCCGTTCTTTCAGACGCAGCTGATAGAAGATGCCAATGATACCCAGCAGCAACGGGAGCATATAGTATTTGTTGTGCCCCTTATTGTCGACAATGTCGGGAGCCATGTTGTCCTGCGGCCCCAGTCCGAGCACATGCTCGTCCACAAAGGGAATGCCGCTGATCCAGTTCCCGGAAGTGATGCCGCCGTCGCCCTGTATGTCGTTCTGCCGTCCCGAGAAGTTCCACATAAAATAACGCCAGTACATATAGTTGAACTGATAGCTAAACATGAACTTCAGGTTTTGCCAAAGCGTGGGTTTTATATTTTGATCCGTTACACCGCCCCATCGTTCGTAACCGATGATGTGATTTCCAAAGGAGGGATTGTTGGGGTTGGAATGCATCCGGGGCAGAAGCATGGTGTTGGTATATTTATAGGAGGGAGAGGTAACCTTCTCATACCGGTCTTTCTGATCGGGGGAAGTTTTAACAACCTGCTTCCAGGACGTGCTTTCGCCATCGGTGATGGCGGTGCCGTCGGCGTTCCGCGCAATTTTTGATGCGTAGGTGGTTCCGTGAATCAGCGGTGTCTGTCCGTATTGCTCGCGATTGAGATAGCTGCCCAGGGAGAAGATGTCTTCCGGTGAGTTCAGGTCGAGCGGGGTATTGGCACCAGAGCGGATGGGAATCAGGGCATAGGCCGAGAAGCCAACCAGGATGACCATCAGGCACGACATGGCCAGATTGATAAACTTGATTTCCAGCTTTTTGTACCGGAAAGAGATATAGGCACCTGCCACGAGCAGAAGTATCCACAACCACACCTTGCTGCCGATGAACAGGATGCCGGCCAGGGCGAGACTGACAAAAAAGGCCGTGCGTGCCCGGGATTCCTTTCCTTTTGGAGATAAAGTCTCGAAGAGTGCCCAGGCAATGCTTGCCAGCAGCAGGACCAGGTACACGAACAGCCCCGTATTGTATGGCATGCCGAACGTGTTCACGAAGAACAGTTCAAACCACCCGCCCACTTTGGTGAACCCGGGAATAATACCCCACATCAATACAATGATCAGGAAAAAGGATCCCAAAAGAGCAAGCAGCCCTCCCTTCCATGTGGGAGTCTCGTTTCTTTTGAAATAATGTACCAGTACAATTGCCGGAATACAGAGAAGGTTGAGCAGATGCACGCCAATGGATAACCCCATAATGTAAGCGATGAGCACGAGCCATTTGTCAGAATGGGGCTTCTCTGCATTGTCTTCCCATTTGAGGATCAGCCAGAAGACAAGGGCTGTGAGCATGGAGGAAAAGGCATATACTTCTCCCTCCACGGCCGAGAACCAGAATGTATCGGAAAAGGTATAAACAAGTGCACCCACAAGCCCGCTACCGATCACGGCAACGGTTTGTCCCACGGTTAATTCCTGTTCGTTCCGGCTAAGGATCAGTTTGCGTGTGAGGTGGGTGATGGTCCAGAAAAGAAACAGGATGGTGAAGGCGCTCATTAGTGCCGACATGCTGTTGACCATTTTGGCTACCTGAGACGGGTCTCCGGCAAACTGGGTGAATAAGTTTCCTACCAGCATAAAGATCGGCGCACCGGGTGGATGTCCTACTTCCAGCTTGTAGGCCGAGGTGATGAACTCGCCGCAATCCCAGAAACTCGCTGTGGGTTCAATTGTAAGCAAATATACAATGGCAGCCACGACAAACACGCTCCATCCGGCGATGTTGTTGATTAACTTGTATTTAATCATTTTGTTTTTTGTTGAATTGAGAACTCGACACTTGCTTGAATGTTACCGATTTAATTGGAAATTGAGGCAAAGATACAGAATTCCCGTTATTCTGAAGTCGTTTTCAGTCTCATTTTAAAAGGATAGTATTAAAAAACGTAAAATTAACGAATATACGTGGGAGGATGCCGTTCTTGTCTGCTTTTTACAACACATATATAGCGAGTTTCCCGGCCGGTAGGATTTCTTCGTGGTGTTTATGTTAATAAGATGTTAAATAATGCGCATAGTGTTTAAAATCAGCAAAATATGTTGTACAACATGTTTCTGTGTAAAATGCATATTTTCAGACTGATAGGGTGCTTTTTGACCGTTACTCGCTTTTATGGCCTCCAAAAAAAAGTTTCAACAATTTGGCGGAGAAATAATAAAAAGTTTACTTTGGAATCGATTAAGGAAAAAAATCTATAATTAAAAGGTCTTTTTTGTAATAGTTTATCGTTCATGCAGGTTACGCTTGTTATTCTAAAACCATCAGCAGTTCAACGTGGTATCTTGGGAGAAGTGATTGCACGCTTCGAAAAAAAAGGGATTCAGATTGTGGGAATGAAGATGGTGTGTTTAACCGATGAAACCCTTGAGGAACATTACGCTCACCTATTAAACAAGCCATTTTATGGAAGAATCAAAGATTCCATGCAGGCAAGTCCTGTGTTAATTATGGCCCTGAAGGGAGTGGATGTGATAAATGTGGTCAGAAAATTATCAGGAGTAACAAATGGGAGAGAGGCTGAACCCGGTACCATCAGAGGCGATTACAGTATGAGTGTGCAGGAAAACATTGTGCACGCGTCTGATTCGGCCGAAACCGCGGCGGCAGAGCTGGAGCGTTTTTTCTCCGAAGGGGAGATTTTTGATTATGAACCCCGTCTCGGTCCCTATTATTACGCGAATGATGAATTGTAATTACAAAAATATTCAAATTTTACAACGGATCAACAAAATAAAGAGTCAGGTAGCAATGGATAGCAATCATTTTTTCGCAAAAGCACGTGTTCTTTTGCCCGCAACCTTGATGTTCGTTTCTTTGAACGCATTCACACAATCAACTCCGGCTACTTCCGATAAATCCAGGCCGGAGATAACAGCCAGACAGTTACATAGTTCCAGCTTGAGCGATGAGGTTGGCTTGTTTGCCGACGGTCTAAAGCTCAAAATGGACTTGTCGGTCCTCGAAGAGGCCGAGGAGCGCAGAGAGTCATTTGATCCCAACGAAATTCCCGCCGACGATATTTACGGAGGGATGTGGGTGAACCAACATGTCAATGTTTATGGCAGTCTGCAAAACGCCCCGGATACGTTTATCGTGGATCTGGAGAATTTCACCATGCCGGTGGTGGGGCATATGACTTCCAATTTTGGGAGAAGAGGAAGCCGACGTTATCATTATGGAATTGATTTGAAAGCACAGACGGGCGACACCGTTTATGCCGCCTTCGACGGGAAGATCAGAGTAAAGCAATTCGAAAGAAGAGGCTATGGCTATTACCTTGTCGTTCGTCATGTGAATGGACTGGAGACCGTGTACGGGCATCTTTCGAAATTCCTGGTCGATGAAAACGACTTTGTCCGCTCGGGGCAGCCCATCGGCCTGGCCGGCAACACGGGGCGCTCATTCGGATCGCATCTCCACTTTGAGACACGCTTCCTGGGCAAACCCATCAATCCGAACTTCATCATCGATTTCCAAAATAAAGTAACTCACCGCGACGAATACCTTGTGACCAACTCGAGTTACAGGAAAACCTCCAACAGCAGCAAATCTATTGTCAGCAGCAGTACGCCCTATAAAGAGCCGGCTGCCAGCACCAACAAGTATGTATCGGGCGACGTGAAATATCACCGTATCAAAAAAGGAGATACGCTGGGCGCTATTTCCAGACGGTACGGAGTTTCTGTAAGCCAGCTCTGTTCGATGAATAATATCTCCGCGAAAACGGTATTGCGTATAGGGAAATCGATCCGCATTTCATAAGTGACAGCGCTGCTGCTCCCGCATAAAAAGGTATAAGATTAAACGCTTGTACCTTTTTTTTGATTATCTTTGTTCATCAGATTACACCAATACATTATGGATGTTACCAATAAACAATTCGACGAAGTAATTGTGGCATGCCGGGAGATTTTCGCTAAAAAGTTGTACGATTACGGAGCATCCTGGCGAATTCTACGGCCTGAATCGGTTACCGATCAGATTTTTATTAAGGCAAACCGGATCCGTTCCCTTGAAGTGAAGAAGGAAAACAGGGTGGATGAAGGTATTCTCCCCGAGTTTATCGGCATCGTGAACTACGGCATCATTGGGCTGATACAGCTGCAATTGGGGTACGCAGATACGATAGATATCACCGTTGAAAAGGCATTGGAGCTGTACGACAGGCATGTGTCGGAGAACAAGGAACTTATGTGTGCCAAGAATCACGATTACGATGAGGCGTGGAGAAGCATGCGGATCAGTTCATATACCGACCTGATCCTGATGAAGATATATCGAACGAAAGAGATCGAGGAGCACGCCGGACAGACACTTATTTCGGAAGGAGTTGACGCCAACTACCGGGACATGGTGAACTATGCCATTTTTGGATTGATAAAACTACACTTTGGCGACGAGCAAGCATGAGGAAAACGGCTCAAATCCTGCTACTGTTGTCCCGCATTATCGTAGGGGCTACCTTCGTTTTTTCCGGATTCATGAAAGCGGTGGATCCGCTGGGCTTCACCTACAAGATTCAGGATTATCTGATTGAGCTAAGCCTGACAGGCCTTTTCTCGCTGGCACTTCCCGTGGCAGTATTGATGGTGGTGTCCGAATTTGCATTGGGTGTTTTCCTGTTACTGGGAATTTACCGGAAGATGACTACCCGCTTGGTCCTGCTTTTTATGATTTTCTTTACACCGCTCACCCTGTGGGTCGCGATCGCCAACCCGGTAAAAGATTGCGGCTGTTTTGGTGATGCTTTCGTTATCAGTAACTGGCAGACTTTTTACAAGAACGTGGTGCTGCTGGCCGGTGCTGTCTGGATGGCAACGAACTGGATGCAAATTAAGCCGTTGTTGTCTCGAAAGACGGCTCTCCCGGTGGCAATCCTTACGTTGGTGTCCGGTGTGCTTTTTGCCCTGCACAATGTGTACAGGCTGCCGGTGATCGACTTTCGCCCTTATAAGATTGGTGCCAGCATTCCTCTTCAAATGTACGTAGACCCGGAGAAGGCCGATCTGTATGAAACAATTTTCATTTACAGCAAAAATGGAGAAACCCGGGAATTCACAGAGGAGAACTATCCCTGGAACGACTCCACATGGACCTTTGTGGATATGAAGACGCATCTGGTGAGGGAGGGTGAAAAACCCAGAATAGAGGATTTTTCCGTAGAGTCGATTTATTATGATGCAACGAGCGGCGCGTGGCAGTCTGGCGGCGATATCACGGATATGCTGCTGTCGGATCCATCCTACACCTTCCTCATGGTCTCTTATTTGCTGGAGGAGATGAACATGCGCCACCTGCAACTGTTCAGAGAGGCAGATCGCTATGCAAAGGAAAAAGGTTATTCATTCTACCTCCTTACAGCCTCGGATGCCAATGTGGTAGGGAACTGGGAGCAGCAAAACCGGACGGGTTTTCAGTTCGCCCATGCCGACGAGCGGACATTAAAAACTATGATCCGGTCAAATCCCGGCCTGATGTTGCTGAAGGAAGGCACGGTGATTGGGAAATGGGATGACAGCAAAGTACCCTCATTCGATAAATTTCAACTAATTATTAAATAAAGATTGTTTATGAGAAAAAACATTGTCGCAGGAAACTGGAAAATGAATAAAAACCTGCAGGAAGGAGTTGCGTTGGCCACAGCATTGAACGAAGCGCTGAAAGGCAAAACTGTAAATTGCGATGTGGTGATCGGTACCCCGTTCATCCATTTGGCAAGCGTGGTGAACGCTGTTGATACTGCCAAAATTGGTGTTGCCGCACAGAATTGTGCCGACAAGGTATCGGGCGCTTATACCGGAGAGGTATCGGCAGAGATGGTTGCTTCCACAGGCGCCAAATATGTGATCCTTGGCCATAGCGAAAGAAGGGCTTACTACCACGAAACACCCGAGATATTGAAGGAGAAGGTGCAGCTGGCCCTTGCCAACGGACTCACTCCCATTTTCTGTATCGGTGAGGTGCTGGCCGAGAGAGAGGCTGACAAGCATTTCGACGTGGTAAAATCTCAGATCGAAGCATCGTTATTCGACCTTTCGCCGGAAGATTTTAGCAAGATTGTGCTTGCCTACGAACCGGTATGGGCTATTGGTACGGGTAAAACAGCCACGGCCGGTCAGGCACAGGAGATGCATGCATTTATCCGTCAAACGCTGTCGGCGAAGTATGGAAAGGAGATTGCAGACAACACCTCAATCCTATACGGCGGGAGCGCAAACGCCTCCAACGCAAAAGAACTCTTTTCCAATCCCGATGTGGACGGAGGTCTTATTGGCGGAGCGTCACTGGGGGTAGATAAATTCATGCCGATCATTGAGGCTTTTTGATAGAGTTACAGGATTTCACCAATGGCATAGGGCAAATTTATTTGTCCTATGCTTACCTTGTGAAACGAAAATGTTCGTTATCTTTGCAGCTTAGCAATGTATTTCGGTTATCGGTTGTGAACTACAGATGACCAAAACAAAATAATCGTATGAAACGTTATCTTCGGTATACAATTTCCTTTCTGTTATTGCTGGTTTCAACAGTCTCCTACGCACAGATATCCTCACAAACAGGTTCCCACACGCAGTCATCGACACAAAAAAAAGATATTCTCCAGTCGTTGAATGCGGCTGTTCCCGGCAAAGGAAAGGTGACAGTCTACGAAGATGAGAGCATTGCCCAGGTGCTGGGACGCCCCATGGCACCACCCCGGACGGTCTACTCCAATGCTGAGGGAACCATTCAGTATTATAAAATGCGTGGATACAAGATCCAGGCTTTCTCCGGGAATAATCAGCGGACTTCTAAAAATGAAGCCAACCGGAAACAAAGTCTGATAAATGCCTCATTTCCCGAGCTTGAGACGGTCGTCTTGTTTGAATCCCCTTTCTGGCGTTTACGGGTGGGCAATTTTGAAACCCGCGACGAGGCCCAGAAGGTGATGCACGAATTGAGAAAAGCATTTCCTTCCTTTGGCAAAGAGATGTATGTTGTGGTAGATGAGGTGAAAATTCCAATTAATTGAAAAATTGATGTCCACCGAAGAAATAGAGCAAAAAAAGTCCGTAATCTCGGATCATATGAAAGATATCCTCACGCTTCTGGGTGAGGATGTATATCGCGAAGGGTTGGTGAAAACACCGGAGCGCGTGGCAAAGGCGATGCAATATCTGACGAGGGGCTACTGGCAGGATCCCGAAGAGATCCTCCGTGCGGCGCTGTTCAGGGAAAACTACCGCCAGATGGTGATCGTGAAAGACATTGACCTGTTCTCCCTCTGTGAGCATCACATGTTGCCGTTCTACGGAAAGGCGCATGTAGCATATATCCCGGATGGATATATCACAGGACTGAGCAAGATAGCCCGTGTGGTGGATGTCTATTCGCGGCGTCTGCAAGTGCAGGAACGCCTTACCACACAAATAAAAGAATGTATTCAGAAGACGCTGAACCCTATGGGGGTGATGGTCGTGATTGAGGCACAGCACATGTGTATGCAGATGCGGGGCGTAGAAAAACAACACTCCGTCACCAC
>NZ_DCEN01000012.1:40648-58030 GCF_002316955.1 Proteiniphilum sp. UBA1028 | reverse complement strand
CCCTTTTTGCGGACCGCTTGCGGTCGTTCTCGTCCAGCAGTATCTTCCTGATACGCATAAACCGGGGAGTAACTTCCACGTATTCATCTTCCTTGATATACTCCAGGGCCTCTTCCAGACTGAAAATTACGGGAGGAGCCAGCTGGGCCTTGTCGTCGGTGCCCGAGGCACGCACGTTGGTGAGTTTCTTCGATTTGGTGACATTCACTACCAGGTCGCCTTCCTTGGTGTGTTCGCCTACCACTTGTCCGGCATATACATCGGTTTGTGGCTCGATAAAAAAGCGGCCCCTGTCTTGTAGTTTGTCCAGTGCATAGGCATAGGCATTTCCTGACTCGCCGGCAATGATGGAGCCGTTGAGCCGTTTTTCGATGGTTCCTTTCCAGGGTTGAAACTCCAGAAAGCGGTGTGCCATGATGGCTTCCCCGGCAGAGAGGGTGAGCACAACGTTGTTCAGCCCGATGATGCCCCGTGAAGGGATGACAAATTCCATGTGCATACGGTCGCCTTTATTTTCCATGGAGAGAAGCTCTCCCTTACGGCGGGTAATCACATCAATGATCTTGCTGGCCGACTCTTCGGGAAGGTTCACGGTGAGTTGCTCTACCGGTTCATGCTTTTCCCCGGCAATCTCTTTGATGATCACCTGTGGCTGGCCTACCTGCAGTTCGTAACCTTCGCGGCGCATGGTTTCGATCAGCACCGAGAGGTGCAACACACCGCGGCCGTATACGATCCACGAGTCGGAGCTGTCTGTCTCCTCCACGCGAAGCGCCAGGTTCTTATCCAGTTCGCGCATCAACCGTTCGTAGATATGGCGTGAGGTGACGTATTTCCCGTCCTGACCGAAGAAAGGAGAATTGTTGATGGTGAACAGCATCGACATGGTCGGCTCGTCGATGGCAATGGGGTCGAGCGGTTCCGGCTTTTCCAGGTCGGTGATGCTGTCGCCGATTTCAAATCCGTCAATACCGATCAGCGCGCAGATATCGCCGGAGGTCACTTCGTCGACCTTCGACCTTCCCAGTCCCTCGAATACGTCTACTTCCTTAATGCGGATCTTCCTGATGCTGCCGTCGCGTTTGCAAAGTGCATAATCCTTGTTGATGAGGATGGCGCCACGGTGCACGCGTCCCACGGCGATACGTCCCACATAGTTGGAATAATCGAGTGAGGTGATGAGCATCTGGGGGGTCCCTTCCAGTGTTTTGGGGGCAGGGATATATTTGAGGATGGCATCGAGCAGCGGAATGATGTCGCCCGAGGGCTTCTTCCAGTTGTCCGACATCCAACCCTGTTTGGCAGATCCGTAAATGGTGGGAAAGTCGAGCTGATCTTCGGTGGCGTTGAGGCTGAACATCAGGTCGAACACCTCTTCCTGCACCTCTTCGGGGCGGCAGTTGGGCTTGTCCACCTTGTTAATCACCAGGATGGGTTTCAGCCCGATCTCCAGTGCTTTATGCAGCACAAAACGTGTCTGTGGCATGGGGCCTTCAAAGGCGTCGACAACCAGCAGACATCCGTCGGCCATGTTCAGTACGCGCTCCACCTCCCCGCCAAAGTCGGCGTGTCCGGGTGTGTCAATGATGTTTATCTTGGTGTCCTTATAACGGATGGAAACATTCTTGGAGAGGATGGTGATGCCACGTTCCCGTTCCAGGTCGTTGTTATCCAGAATCAGGTCGTCGTTCTGTTTGTTGTCCCGGAAAAGGTGGCCAGCCATCAACATTTTATCCACCAGCGTGGTCTTACCATGATCCACGTGGGCAATGATGGCAATATTACGGATATTTTGCATGAAAACAATCTTTTTAGGCCACAAAGGTACGGATTTTCAGCGACAATATGAGTATATGGAACTTTATTTGTGTGTCGTTTTGCAGACAAACAGCATGGGGTTGTTTTTTTTGCTGGGGTAAGTGTTTGTTTTTTAATTCTATTGTGTACATTTGCGTCTCTGCGGCTAGCTGCCCTTCTTTGATAACATTTCCTGCATACAAAATAAAGCAAGTTTCGGGTTTTGCAACAGCTACATTATCCGGATATTTGCAGCATAAAATTCATATTTCATGTACGAACAGCAACAACTTAATTACAACCGGATTGCCGAAGCAATTGAATACATAAAAAATAATTTCAGGAAACAACCCGATCTGGACGATGTTGCCCGGCATGTACATTTAAGTCCTTTTCATTTTCAGCGTTTGTTTTGCGAATGGGCAGGAACGACGCCCAAAAAATTCTTACAGTATATCAGCATTGAACATGCCAAAAAGCTACTGAAAGAGCAACAGGCTACCCTTTTGGATACGGCTTTTGAGACAGGACTTTCGGGCACGGGGCGGCTGCACGACCTTTTCATCGGAATTGAGGGGATGACGCCGGCAGAATACAAAAACGGAGGTGAAAAACTTCTCATAAATTACAGCTTTTCCAAAAGCCCCTTCGGTAATGTGATCGTGGCTTCAACGCCAAAAGGAGTTTGCTATATGGCTTTTGACGACGATGAGACCAATGCGTTCGGCTATTTGAGACGACAATTTCCCAGCGCTGTTTTTCAACGAAAGCCGGATTTGATGCAACAAAACGCGTTGTCCATTTTTCAAAACGACTGGAGCAGGCTGCCCGAAATAAAACTACACCTGAAAGGAACCGATTTCCAATTGAAAGTATGGGAGGCGCTTTTGAAAATTCCCATGGGGAAGCTCTCCACCTACGGACGGGTTGCCGCCCACATAAAGAATGCCGGTGCTTCCAGGGCAGTTGGCACGGCCATCGGCAGCAATCCTGTTTCCTATCTTATTCCCTGTCATCGAGTTATTCAATCGTCGGGAAGTATTGGTGGTTATATGTGGGGCAACACCCGTAAAACCGCCATGATTGGTTGGGAATGTGCTAAAACGGACTCGATGGAAATATAGCGGGCTGTACGGACCACAAACACCGCCGGGAGAGAATGTCGGGTTGCCGGAATGCAAAACACTGAAAAAAATAGGAAGGCAATAAATCAGGAAAATAGGCTCCCGGCTAAGTTTTCGTTTGTGTAAACAGATGGTTTTTGTATCTTTGTGAGCTTAAACAGTAATATTTTTCAGATCATCATCAAATGGACTTACGCAGATTTTTCATTGTATCGGCCCTATCTGTTTTTATTGGAATGTTAACCGGTACATCGTTGCCTCTCACCGCACAGAACCCTCCTGTCTCGAACAGCGATAAAATTATTGAAGAGCCTGATATTGTGCCGATGTATGTAGGCGGCACTGCCGAAATGCACCGCTTTATCTCAAATACGTTGAGCTATCCGGCCGATGCAGTTGCGCGTGATGCCCAGGGGTTAGTCGTGTATACCTTCGTGGTGGAAAAAGACGGAACGCTTTCCAATTTTAATATCATCCATCGTGCCGACTCGCTTCTCAACAAGGAGGCATTGCGTATTTTACAGAATATGCCGCCGTGGCGTCCTGCAAGGTATAAAGGAGAGATAGTGCGGTCCGAAACCTATGTACCTATGTATTTCAGGCTGAATAAAAATGCCCGTGTGGCTTCGAAAAGTACCGGTCAACCTTCCAGCTCCGCCACCGCGAAGGCTTATGCCAAAACCGACAAGGAGATCATTGAAAACCAAGAAATCTACACCATTGTGGATAAGATGCCGCGATACGCTCATGGCGAAACAGGCCTTGGTGATTTTATCTCCCATAACATCCGTTACCCGCGTGAAGCGCTGCAGGAGGGAATTCAGGGAAGGATCCTATGCTCGTTTATCGTAGCAGCCGACGGCTCCGTATCGAACATTGAAGTGGTGGATGGGTTGAATCCCCTGCTGAACGACGAGGCAGTAAGGGTACTTGGACTGATGCCGAAATGGATCCCGGGTGAAAACGGGGGTGAAAAGGTGAACGTAAAATGTCTTTTGCCGATTGATTTTGCTATCGACGAAGATCCGATTCCTCCTCTGACACAGAGCCGCCCATAACCCAGCGAAAGGTAAGTTTACTGGAAATGCCGGATAGATTATCCGGTAGCAGGGCAGGGGATGTGTGTGGATTATTGCAGGGTGAAGTGCATTTCGCGGAGCCCGTTGTAAGTCTGGATGAATAGCCGGAAAGAAACGGGAGTTCCGTTTTGGGTATGCAGGCTGCTGAGCAGGAAGGAAACGTACATTATTTGCGGGTAGCCGGGAGGATCATCCTCCCGGGAATGACTGAAGTATAGATCTGCCGAGGGTGAGGAGCTATCGCGAAACAGTGCCACCTTGTGTGGTTTGCTGTGATATTCGGTTTCGATAACCATGTTGAGATAACCGCCCGCCACCCAGATGCTTTGAATTTTGACCGGATCTTTTGTGTACCTTTCCGGAAAACCTTCCGACTGTATTGCTCCTGTGAAGATGTTGGTGACCTGATTGATCTTGACCGTATCTCCCTGCAAGGGGACATAGTTGAAAATTACGCGTTGACCCTCGTCACCCGTATAGTCTGTTTCTTGGGGAACAAGCAGCCTGCCGTTGTCCAACAGGAAACGGTAGCCCGCAGCCTCCTTTTTCACAGTGGCAAAATCCACGAAATAATTGTCCAGGCGTTTTGGATCCTTTTCACAACCGGTTACCGGCAACAAAAGGAGAGCAATACACAGGGCAAAGAGGGCAGGTTTCATTTTCATCCACTTTTTCAGAGAACCCGGAGGTTGTTTTTGACGGTGTTTCCGTACATCTCTATTATTTTTTTCCGGAGAAAAGTCTCGTCTTTTTCTGGAATATCAATTTTTTTGATTTGTGTGCGCAGGTATTTGTCGAAATTCTGTTCATCTTCTGCGGTATATTCCGATGCGAACCTGTTTGTGTTGCTCATCCGGTCGTATGCTACATAATTGAACGGGAAGAAGGAGTAGTTGCGGTAGATCTCCTTGTCGATGATGTCGGCTACCTTTTCCAGCAACTCGTTGCGTGGGGTATCGGCAGGAAAAGCTTCGATCAGCGGATTGATGCAGGAGCCAAACCGGAAATGGACACGGCCCTTGAATCCCATGATTCCGGTGAGCATATTTTCGATGTCATCGGCATTGCTTTTTTTGTGTGTCGGATTGTCTCGCTTGAGCTGAAACTCCTTGGCTTTCAGATAGTCACAGGGGTCCAACTCGTAAGATATTGACAGGGGAATGATCTGCAGGTGTTTCAATGCATCGACAGGATGGGTGCTGTCGTGCAGCGTGAGCATCTTTAGCAGGCTCACCTGTGTCTTGTCGTTTGAATCCTTTGCTCGTCCTTCCCGTTGGGCTATCCACACCGGCTGAGCCCTTTCAAACACGGTATGGTGGATGTAGCGAGAGAGGTGGGTGGATGCCTCCAGCATCTGCCTCACGGAAACACCCCGTTTCACTACGAAGCTTTTGTTGAGTCGCACCAGCTTTTCAATCCACGGGTAAATCAGCAAGTTATCACCGATGGCAATCTCGGTGGTTGGTTTTCCCTTGTCGAACATCAAAATGTTCAGGAAGGCTGCATCCAGTACAATGTCGCGGTGATTGGAAACGTAAAGGTGATTGTGTTGCTCATCTCCGTTTTCCCATCCGTAACCCTTCATTTCGGTGGTTGTCCGGTCAATAAGCTTGTGCATAACCGGATAAATGATGTTACGCTGAAAGTCCTGCTTCGAGTTACAGCTACTCATGGCAGCCGAAAACTGTTCCCAGGTGAATGGCTTAACGAATGGCTCCACTGCACGCCTAAAATACAGGTCGTCAAGAAGCAGAGCTATGGTTTCTGCTACTTCACTGTCGTGGAGCGGCCGGATGTCGTCGAAAAGGTTGGTTGTTGTTTCCATCATCAGGAGATTTATGGTAAAGCAGAACTTGCTTCCCTTGCTTTTTTGTATTCTGTTTCAATGATGCCTGTCAGGATATCTGTCATGGATAGTCCCGCTGCCGCCGCCTGCTGGGGGATAAAGCTGGTGGATGTCATTCCGGGTGTGGTGTTCACTTCAAGAAGGACAGGTTGGTTATCGGAAATAATGTAGTCGGCCCGGATGATCCCTTTTGCACCGATCAGCCGGTATATTTTTTCGGTCTCCCGTTGAATGGTCAGCGTGAGTCCGTCGGATATCCGTGCCGGCGTGATCTCCTCCACCTGACCGTTGTACTTGGCATTGAAATCGAAGAATTCGTTGGTAGTTACCACCTCGGTCAGCGGCAGTGCGGTGAACCCTTTGTCGGTTTCAAAACAGCCACAGGTCACCTCTGTACCCGCGATAAAACTCTCGATAATTACCTCCGGTGCTTCCAGAAAGGCATCTTCAACCGCTTTTTCCAGTTGTGACGCCTCTTTTACCTTGGCGGTGGCGAAGCTCGACCCGCCCACATTGGGCTTTACGAAAAGCGGTAAGCCAAGTCCGGAGACAATATCTCCGGGACGGAACGGATCGTTTCTTCTCAGAATTACCGAGTCGGCCACCCTGATGCCGAAGCTTTTCAGAAAGTGGTTGCAGGTGAACTTGTTGAATGTGAGTGCCGATGCCAGTACCCCACAGTTTGAATAGGGGATGCCCAGCATATCGAAATAGCCCTGCAACGTGCCGTCTTCGCCGGGAGTGCCGTGGATGGTGATATAGGCAAAGTGGATCTTGACCGTTTGCCCGTTAGCCACGAAGCTGAAATCATTTTTGTTGATGGGAATAGTGACCCCGTGGTATTCTGCCTCCCACGATGTGCGATCGATCTTCACCTTGAAGATGTTGTATCTAATCTTGTCGAGGAAGGAGTATATGCCGGCGGCGCTTTTTTCGGAAATCACCTTCTCTGAGGAATATCCGCCCCACACGATGGCGATATTTTTGTTCATGCAATTATTATATGTTTGTTTTTCACTCAATTTGTTCTCTCGATGCCGTGTATATACGCCAACGGTCTATGACGGCCTGCATGTCATCCGGTATGTCACTCTCAAAATGAAGCGTTTCTCTTGTAGCCGGATGTATGAATCCCAGCGTGCGTGCGTGGAGGCATTGACGCGGGCAGAGGGCAAAACAATTGTACACAAATTGTTTGTATTTCGCAAAATGTGTTCCCCGAAGGATCTCGTTGCCACCATAGCGTTCGTCGTTGAACAGCGGGTGTCCCAGGTGCTTCATGTGGGCCCTTATCTGATGAGTACGGCCTGTCTCGAGCCGGCACTGGACGAGGGTGACGTAGCCAAATCGTTCCAGCACGGTGTAGTGTGTGACGGCTGCCTTGCCCTGGTCGCCTTCGGGAAAGACACGCATGACCATGCGGTCCTTCGGGTCGCGCCCTATGTGGCCCTCAATGGTTCCGTTGTCTTCAACCACATTCCCCCAAACCAACGCCACATAGAGCCGTTTGGTCTCTTTCCGGAAGAATTGAGCGGAGAGGTCGGTTTTGGCTTCGGGCGTCTTTGCAACCAGCAGCAATCCGGAGGTGTCTTTGTCAATTCTGTGTACCAACCCCATCCGGGGGTCGTCCATGCCACTAATATGATCCTGCTTCAGGTGAAAAGCCACTGCGTTGACCAGTGTGCCGGTATAATTCCCGTGTCCGGGGTGTACCACCATGCCGGCCGGTTTATTCACCACCATCAGGGTATCGTCTTCGTATACAATGTTTAGCGGAATGTCTTCGGGAAGTATCTCCAGCTCATGCCGCGGCCAGTCCATCACAATGGAGATCTCGTCGAGCGGTTTCACCCGGTAATTCGATTTTACCGGTTTTCCGTTGACCAGGATGCAGTCCGCCTCGGCAGCCTGCTGAAGCCTGTTTCGTGAGATTCCTTCAATCCGTACTGCCAGAAACTTATCGATTCGCAGCAGGTTTTGTCCTTTATCGGCTACAAATCGATAATGTTCGTACTTTTGATCTTTCTCCGGAATATCGCCTGCCAAATCATCGTCGTCATCCGGCAAAAAATCAAAATCATCCAAATCTTCTTTCGTCACAGTGCAGCCAATTAGAAAAATGAATTGTCTATTGCTCCTTCCTGCGGGTCAGAATTCCTGCCGCCGTTTTTTTCCGGTGCCACAATATATTCATCGTCCACGTTTAGGGAGTCGGCTATCGTGCCGCTGGTGATGACCAGCGTCAGGGGAGAACCTGCAGGCACTTTCTCGTCGGGCGTCAGTGTCTTTCCCCGATACTTCACGGCCACTACCAGACCTGAGTATTCGGCTGGTACCTCCTCCATGGATAGCTGTGTGAATCCCAGCGAGTTCAGCAGTGCAGAAGCCTGGCGCGTTGAGTAGTCCACCAGTCCCGGAACGGACACCTGCTGTGGAGTCCGCGAATAAATGGTGATATATATGGAGCGGCCCTCCTTCACCTTATTGCCTGCTTTGGGCGTCTGGTCGAGGATGGCGCCGGGTACGGCGTCACGCCGGTAGACGGAATCCACAATCTGGGCTTCCAGTCCTTTGCCGTGCAGAATGGTGCTTGCTTCGTTCACCTGAAGTCCCTCCAGGGTGGGAACCACCACATTCTGGCTATGCCGGGTGTAGAGACCCAACAAGAGCAATGCCAGGACAATGATCAGTATACCACAACCAATGATTATCAGCAGATTTTTCAGAATGTGATTGCCGAATATTGTTTTCTCTGTTTGTTTTTTAGTCGTCATAACCGCGATGCTAAATAAGAATGCTTATTGCTGGTGCAAAAGTACAAAAAAAATAACAGTGAGGAGGTAAGGAATAGAAAAAGAGATGAAGCGAAGCGAAAAGGAGATGGCCGGGAAACACAAAAACAGGAATGTGGATCTCCGCATTCCTGTTTTTGTATGTTGTTCCGATCTTCTGCAAAAGCAGAGGGCGGATTTGTTCTGGAGGCGCCACCCTTATATATAGGGAAAGAGGGCACCGGTGGGCAATCTTCGCTTAATATTCGTCCGACACGGTCAATCTTGCTCTGCCTTTAGCCCGACGAGAAGCAAGCACTTTTCTTCCGTTTTTAGTAGTCATTCTGGAGCGGAACCCGTGTTTGTTTTTTCTCTTTCTGTTAGAGGGTTGAAATGTTCTTTTCATATGTTTATTCTATTATAGTTGCTGTCTACATTATTTACGGGCGCAAAATTAGGAAAAAAAAATGGAAGAACCAATTTTTAAAACGGATAAAAAAAACAGACTTCCGTTTTTGTCCCCCGGGATGCGTATTTGTGAAAAAAACAGAAAAAATGGGGGGAATGTTTTGCTGTTAAAAAAAAACATTCTATATTTGCACCCGCAATTCGGACATCGATCCGGTCAAAGTGAGGTTCACGCCTACAAAAGGCCCATTCGTCTATCGGTTAGGACGCAAGATTTTCATTCTTGAAAGAGGGGTTCGACTCCCCTATGGGCTACAAGTATAAAAGAAATAAATTTACGCGTCAATCAAATGGCAAATCACAAATCATCAGAAAAGAGAATTAGACAAACCAAAGTGCGTCGGTTGACCAACAGGTATGCATCTCGTACAACGAGGGGGCAGGTTCGCAAACTGCGTGGCATTACATCGAAGGAAGAAGCTCAGAAAATGTATCCCGAAGTTTGTTCCATGTTGGATAAGTTGGCGAAGAAGAACGTGATTCACCAAAATAAAGCCAACAACCTGAAATCGAAATTAGCTGCACACGTGAACAGTTTAAGCTGATTTCTGATTGTTATAAATTTACAGAAAGCCGGTCATTTATTGCTCGGCTTTTTTGTGCATGTGGTATCCTCAATTAAAAAAATATGATCAAGCATCTGGTGTTGTTTAAGCTGGCCGATCAGGCAGAAGGGAAGACGAAAGCTGAAAATGCACTTATCATTAAAGAAAGGTTGGAGGCATTGAGGCAGGTGATCCCCGAAATAAAGAAGATGGAAGTAAGTGTGAATCATGTCGATGCGGCCGGCGACAATTATGACGTGGTGCTCGATAGTGAGTTTGAGTCGCTCGCCGATCTAAAGATTTATGCCGAACATCCCGCACATTTGCAGGTAGGCGCTTTCGTCGCAAAAGTGCGGACAGCCAGGGCGGCAATAGATTATCTCCTCTAGTCGGGCTTTCCTCATTCGATTGTCATGCAGAGCGGGCCAGAGGTCCGCTTTTCTTTTTTTTGTGCCCTTTGCTGATGGCTTCTAAAAAAAGCAAAAAGGATTGGAAAAGAGGTGGATTTTTCGTACATTTGCTTGTTTTTATTACAGCCGTTAAACCGGGTGTAAACCGTTAATTCAAAGAGATATTTTAACAAAACAAATCAGCATGTCAGAAGAAGAAAGAAGATCCTCAAGCGGAGAGTATTCCGCCCAGAATATCCAGGTGCTTGAAGGACTTGAGGCGGTGCGCAAGCGTCCGGCAATGTATATTGGCGATGTGAGCGAAAAGGGGCTTCATCATTTGGTGTACGAGGTGGTGGATAACTCCATCGACGAAGCACTTGCCGGATATTGTACCGAAATAAATGTCATCATCAACGAAGATAACTCTATTACGGTTAAGGACAACGGACGGGGGATTCCGGTGGATTTTCACGAGAAGGAAAAAAAATCGGCTCTGGAGGTAGTGCTTACCGTGCTGCATGCAGGGGGGAAATTCGATAAGGGTTCTTACAAAGTTTCCGGAGGGCTTCACGGTGTGGGTGTTTCCTGTGTGAATGCTCTCTCCATTTATTTAAAGGCAGAGGTTCGCAAGAACGGAAAAATATACGTGCAGGAATATTCACAGGGCAAGCCATACAGCGATGTGAATATTGTCGGCGAGACAAAGGATACGGGAACGATCATCACCTTTAAACCGGACGAGGCCATTTTCAACGTCCTTGAGTATCGGTACGATATCCTGGCCACCCGCCTGCGGGAACTGGCCTTTTTGAATGCAGGACTTACGTTGACGCTTACTGATAAAAGGACTCACCGCGAAGACGGATCCTACAAGACTGAACGTTTCTATTCCGAAACGGGATTGGAAGAGTTCGTGATTTATATCGACAAGAACAAAGATTCGCTTATCCAGACACCCATTCACATTGTAACAGAGAAAAACGGGATTCCCATAGAGATCGCGATGACCTATAACGATACGTACAACGAGAACATATTCTCGTATGTAAATAACATCAACACGATTGAAGGAGGGACCCATCTTACCGGTTTCAGGAGAGGCTTGTCGCGCACACTGAAGAAGTATGCCGAAGACTCCAAAATGTTGGAGAAGGTAAAGGTGGAAATCAGTGGTGACGACTTCCGCGAAGGGCTCACAGCCGTGCTCTCGGTGAAGGTGGCCGAGCCGCAGTTTGAGGGACAAACCAAAACCAAGCTGGGGAACAACGAAGTAATCGGGGCCGTAGACCAGGCCATCGGCGAAGCACTGAAGTACTATCTGGAAGAACATCCCCGGGAAGCAAAAGTGATTGTGGAGAAGGTGATTCTTGCAGCTACAGCCCGTCAGGCCGCTCGCAAGGCACGGGAGATGGTGCAGCGCAAATCACCGTTGTCCGGAGCAGGATTGCCCGGCAAGCTGGCCGATTGTTCCAGCAAGGATCCCGAGCTGAGCGAGATCTTCCTTGTGGAGGGTGACTCTGCAGGGGGTACCGCCAAGCAGGGGCGCAACCGGATGTTTCAGGCTATTCTTCCCTTGCGCGGGAAAATATTGAATGTGGAGAAGGCGATGCCGCACAAGGTGCTGGAGAGCGACGAGATTAAGAATATCTACACGGCACTGGGAGTCACCATCGGCACGGAAGAGGATTCCAAGGAACTCAACATTTCGAAGTTGCGGTATCACAAAATTATTCTGATGACCGACGCCGACGTCGATGGCAGCCATATTGATACGCTGATCCTTACCTTCTTCTTCCGCTACATGCGTACGCTCATTGAAAACGGATATGTCTATATTGCCACGCCGCCGCTTTACCTGTGTAAGAAGGGCAAAGTAGAGGAGTATTGCTACAACGAACGCCAGCGGAAAGAGTTTATCGACAAATATGGCGACGGTAACGAGAACTCCATCCATACACAACGATACAAGGGTCTTGGTGAAATGAACGCCGAGCAGCTTTGGAGCACCACGATGAATCCCGAACATCGCTTGCTGAAGCAGGTGACAATTGAAAATGCCGCCGATGCGGATATCATCTTCACCATGTTGATGGGAGAGGAGGTTGCACCGCGACGGGAGTTCATTGAAGAAAATGCTACCTATGCAAATATCGACGCGTAAGCATGCTCACTCTTCTGAGTGGTGCTGTCCTTCGTGATGGCGCGTTAATAAATGGTTCGACATGATACGTCCTCCCTCTCTGCAAATAAATGATACAGCTGTCATCCTTTCCCCTGCGGGAAAGATTGACAGCTGTATGGTACATGATGCGGCCGCGGTCTTGAAGAGCTGGGGACTGCAGCCCATCATTGCCGATCATACGCTGTCTGATGCCGGCCGTTTCAGCGGATCGGTGGAAGAGAGACTGGGCGACCTTCAACAGGCTTTTGACGATCCGGCAGTGAAGCTTGTTCTCTGCTCCCGTGGCGGATACGGTACGGTTCATTTACTCAGCAGGCTCGATTTTGCAGGGATCAGAAAAAATCCAAAATGGGTGGTCGGCTTTAGCGATATCACTGCCCTGCATGCAGCCTTGCAGCATAATGGCATTGCTTCGGTGCATGGCCCCATGGCCAAACATTTTTCTGACGAGGGTGAAGGAGACAGATCTCTCCGTTATATCAGATCCCTGCTTGCGGGGCAATCGGTGGAATATCGTATTCCTGTGACGGAAGGTTCCCCGAACCGGGAAGGTTCCGCTGCCGGAAGCCTTTTTGGGGGAAATTTATCTGTTTTTTGCGGTTTGCTGGGTTCTCCGTATGCAAAGATACCTCATCGGGGTATTTTGTTTATTGAAGATACAGGCGAAGTTCCATACCGGGTGGACCGGATGATTTGGCAGTTAAAGCTTGCAGGTGCTTTTGAGAGAATAAGCGGCTTGATTGTGGGGCAGTTTTCGGATTATGAAGAGGACGACCAGATGTATTTCCCGTTGAGGCAATCTATTCTGGAGGCTGTGAGAGATTGTGATTTTCCTGTCTGCTTTGATTTTCCGGTGGGACATGCAAAGCTGAACTTCCCCTTGATTATGGGTATGGATGCATCGCTGAGCATATTGCCCGATCACATTACATTCACTCAATAATAATAAGATACAATGACGATAAGTACCGAGCTTCTACTACTTATAGGGTCCATTCTGTTTTTCATCAGTATGCTGGTGGGAAAAGCAGGCCATCGCTTTGGCGTCCCGGTATTGTTGCTTTTCCTCGTTGTGGGCATGGCCTTTGGCTCCGACGGTTTTGGGCTGGTGTTTGAAAATGTGCAAACTGCCCAGACAATAGGCACCATCTGTTTGACAATTATTCTTTTTTCAGGTGGACTGGATACCAAGTTTTCGGAAATAAAGCCGGTCATCTGGCCGGGGGTGGTGCTTGCCACCCTGGGGGTGTTCATCACGGCAATCATTACAGGCTTCTTTACTTACTGGCTCTCGGGGATGATGTTTCCCGCACTGGGCATTGGCATGCTCACGGCGATGCTGCTCGCCTCTACGTTTTCCTCTACCGATTCAGCCTCCGTGTTCGGCATCTTGAGGTCCAAAGGACTGGTGCTCAAGAATAACCTGCGTCCCCTGCTTGAGCTGGAAAGCGGAAGCAACGACCCGATGGCCTATATGCTTACCGTGATGTTCATGGGTATTATCCAGTCTGGCAGCGACCCGCATATAGGCATGGTAGTCCTGAATGTTGTGATACAGTTGGTTGTGGGTGCCGGAATGGGCTTTCTCCTCGGAAAAGGAGCCGTAATCGTCATCAACCGCATCCGGATGGCCAACGCTTCCTTGTACCCCGTGCTGTTGCTGATCGTGGGAGTTTTTATATTTGCATCGACCTATTATCTGAAAGGTAATGGCTATCTCGCTGTCTATATTGCCGGGCTGGTGATCGGCAATTCAAAATTCTCGCACAAGCGTACCTCCATGAAGTTTATGGATGGTTTTGCCTGGATGAGCCAGATATTATTGTTTCTCACGCTCGGGCTGCTTGTCAACCCGGGTGAACTGCTTGATGTCCTGGTGCCGGCATTAATCATATCTTTCTTCCTTATCTTTGCCGGTCGACCGCTCACCGTTTTCCTGACACTTCTGCCGTTTCGCAAAATCGGTTTTAAAGATAAGCTGTATGTCTCGTGGGTCGGCCTGAGAGGGGCTGTACCCATCATCTTTGCCATACTTCCGCTGGCGGAAGGGATTCCTCATGCAAGATGGATCTTTAATATGGTGTTTGTTATCACGATCGTATCCCTACTTGTTCAGGGAACATCACTGCCCATTGTGGCACGATGGCTGAGGTTATCCGAAAAACCGCCTCAGTACAAGGAGTTTGAAGATTTTGACGTGGAGTTTGCCGAAGAGATCAAATCGGCCATGACAGAGATTCATATTTCCGAGGAGACCTTGCAGTATGGAAGAAACCTGATTGAGATGCCGCTGCCCGACAAGACATTGGTAGTCATGGTGAAGCGGGGAGAGCAGTATTTTGTGCCTACCGGGCAGACTGAATTGCACGCCGGAGATAAGCTGCTGGTGATTACCGACGATGAGGAGGCGCTCAAGGAGACCTATACGAATATCGGCATTTCGGACTATTCCTATCAGAAGAACAGGTGAGATGCAAGATCCGGTATTAAGAATAAAAACAGAAAACCGTCAACGGAATTCTGAAAACTAAAAAAATATATTGTAAATGAAACAACTGCGCATCTTTTCGTTTAGTGTGGTATTGATTGCAGGATTCCTCTATACGTTGTCCTGTAACTCCTGCCAGCCCAAAAAGCAAGTTGCGGAGCCAGAATTATATACTCGGCTTTCGCCCGATTTTAATGCCGACAGTGCCTATGCGTTTATACAGGCACAGGTCGATTTTGGGGCGCGCGTGCCGGGCTCACCGGCACACGAGGCTTGCGGCGATTACCTGACAGCAAAGTTAAAGAGATACGGCGCCTCGGTGATCGAACAACGTGCCAGCATCACCCATTACGACGGAAAGAATCTGCCCTTACGAAATATCGTGGCCAGCTATCAACCGGAAAAGGAAAAAAGGATATTGCTCTTTGCCCATTGGGACTCCCGCCCGTTTGCCGATGAAGAAAGTGATAGACAAAGACAACGGCAGGCAATCACCGGTGCGGACGATGGAGCAAGCGGGGTGGGGGTGCTGCTCGAAATTGCCCGTCAGCTACAACTAAAACCCCTGGAAGTTGGTGTGGACATCATCTTATTCGACCTGGAGGACTGGGGGCAGCCTTCTTTTGATGAAGAATGGGTGCAAGGCGACTGGTGGTGCCTGGGTTCTCAATACTGGTCAGAGCAGCCTCATACGGAGAACTACAAAGCAGCTTATGGCATCCTGCTGGATATGGTGGGTAGCAGCAATGCTACCTTTCGAAAAGAGGGATACTCCATGCAATATGCACCCGGCGTGGTGGAAAAGGTATGGATCACTGCAGCAAGGTTGGGATACGACAATTATTTCCTTTCCCAGAGTGGCGGATATATTACCGACGACCATTTGCCGGTAAACAAGATGAAACGTGCTCCCAGTGCCAATATCATCAATCTGAAGAACGACACGCCTACGGGCTTTGCTCCACATTGGCATACCCTCAGCGACGATATGCGCAATATCGACCGCAATACCCTGAAGGCAGTCGGCCAGACCGTCATGGAAGTGATTTTTTCAGAAAAGTAAAACAGAGAGACTCTCTCAGCAACAGAAAATAGTCAGGGAGAAAGAGCCGGCCGGATACGACGGAAAGGCCTCTCCTAATGAAAAGTGAAACAATGCAGACAATAAACGAAGTACAACAGGAGATAATTGATGAATTCAGCCTCTACGACGACTGGATGGACAAGTACGCGGTAATCATAGAACATGGCAACGCCCTGCCTTCGCTCGATGAAAAATACAAGACGCCCGAAAATATCATTGAGGGTTGCCAGAGTCGCGTGTGGCTACAAACGGACTACCGGGATGGAAAACTGTGGTTTCAGGCCGAAAGTGATGCCATCATCGTGAAGGGGCTGCTTGCTTTGGTGCTGCGTGTGTTTGACGGTCGTACGCCGGATGAAATTATTGGCACCGACCTGCGCTTCCTGAAAGAGATTGGACTCACCGAACATCTTTCGCCTACCCGTTCCAACGGGCTTCTTTCCGTAATTAAACAGATTCGCTTCTATGCCATTGCCTACAAGGCGAAGATGGAAAAAGCCTAGGGCATCATGACTGTTCGGAAATGTTGTTCCCGTTGTGGCTCATCTCTTCCGAACGGTTTCTAGCTGCATCAAGTACGCCCTCGAAATGTTTCCCGATCTTATGGTTGCGGAAATAATCCAGCCCTGCCTGGGTGGTACCTCCCTTGCTGGTGATGTTCCTGATTAGCTCCTCAATGCTGTAGTCTTTCTGATTTTGTGCAAAATAGAGGGTGGTCCCCTGCGTTAACTCCAACAATAGCTCGTCCAGCAAGGGCCCTGGCAGATTGAACTCTTGCATCTTCTCTTTGAAGATTTGAATGAAGGAAAGGATAAAGGCCGGGCCACTACCGAAGATGGAGGTGAACAGATCGAAACCACTCTCCTCCAGCTCCACTGCTTTGCCCAGTTTACCCAACAGTGCGTATATTTCCCTTGCCTTCTTGTCGCCGGGCCGGTTGGCGGTAAAAGCAGTAACCGATTTCCGGTAAGCCATGGCGAGGTTGGGCATGATGCGGACAATCAGCTGCTCCTTCCCCAGGTAGCGTTCAATGTGTGCGATGCTTTTTCCGGCAACAGGGGAGACAATGGTTTTTTCTTCCCTGTTGCAGGCTTTCAACTCTGTGAGAATGTCGCCCAGGTCCTGTGGTTTTACACCCAGCCATATCACGTCGGAAGCAGCTACCAGGCCCTGCATGGTATCGTAATAAGGTAGGGGGGCCTCCTTTTTGTTTCTGGCAAAGTAGGCAAACTCCATCCCTTCTTCTTCTTTCAATCCCCTGTATACTGCCCTGGCCAGATTGCCGAATCCAATAAATCCCTGTTTCATTTGTATATTATTTCTCCGGTTGCTGATCAGTATTGCCACGAAAACGGGTGAACGGTATCTCTCCCTTCATTGCCCGGAGGATGTGGTTGGCCCGCTGACCGTTCACAATCCACATCTCTACGCCATTTCTCATACAAATTTCGGCTGCATATACCTTTGACGACATGCCCCCCGTACCCAGCGTGGAGGCTTTTTCTTCGATACAATGCCTGACAGAATCCAGGTTGTCCACCTCTGCAATCAGCCTGGCATCGGAGTGGAGATGCGGGTTGTGATCGAAGATGCCGTCGATATCCGA
>NZ_DCEN01000012.1:38844-40427 GCF_002316955.1 Proteiniphilum sp. UBA1028 | reverse complement strand
TCGCCCAATACGATCTCCTCAATGGATACCGTGTCGTTCTCGTTCACGATGGGGATGTAATCGGCCTGCCAGAGACGTTTGATGGTGTTGCGCGTATTTTCGTTGGCCACCGGATTCTCAAAGTCGCGGTAGGTTAGCAATATCTGTGCGATGTTCAGCCCAAAGGTGGAGAAGATGGAATCGTAGAGCTCCATCAGCTTGGTCTGGCCAATGGCCGCCATGGCCTGCTTGGAATCCACATTCCTGTGATAGCCGCTGATCTCCACAAACTGCCGTGCCGTGGCAATCGCTCCCGAGGAGACGATGACCACATCGTACGTTTTTCTCAATTCCACAATTTGCCGTGCCAGGCTTTCAATCACCGCAAAGGAGATGCGGTTGGTACCGGCTGTCAGCGTGGAGGTACCTATTTTGATAATCAGTTTTTTCTTCATTTGTGTGGTGGCCCGAATATTTTGTTTGTTTCAATATATGTCCGGATTGTATCTTCCTATGTCAGGATTGTATCTTCCGCATCTCTTGTAATGCTATTCCCGGATGTGCCCCTCCCCGTAGACAAACCATTTGTTGGTGACCAGCTCCTGTGCTCCCAGGGGGCCACGGAAATGCAGTTTCTGGGTGCTGATGGCGATCTCGGCACCTACACCAAACTGCCCCCCATCCGTAAACCGGGAGGAGGCATTGTGATAGACTGCGGCACAGTCCACCTCCTGCATGAAGCGGCCTGCCTTTGCGGCATCGCGGGTGACAATGACCGCAGAGTGACCTCCCGAGTACCGGTTGATCATTGCTGTCGCTTCGGGTAGATCGTCTACCAGGGTGAGATAAATCTTTGGAGCCAGGTACTCTTCGCATAGGGTGGCCGCATCGTTCTCTTCCCGTACCGTGTTGCATAGGGAGACAACTTCGCGGTTGCCCCATACCTCGATCCCTTTTGCCTGCAGCGCTGTGGCCAGCATGGTAATTTTTTTCCGCAACTCCGGGAGCTGCCGGCTCATTGCCACTTTGTCGATAGCATTGCAGACGCTGATTCGCTTTTTCCCGTTGATCACCAGACGGACTGCCATGTCAAAGTCGGCATCCGCATCAATATAGAGAAAATTATTACCCCTCCCGCTCACAATCACCGGGACGGAGGTGTTCTCCTGCACAAAACGGATCAGCCCCTCTCCTCCACGGGGGATGATCAGATCCACGTTATGGCTGTTCTCGCGAATAAGCTTCCTGGTCTCCTCGCGGGAAACGTGAAGGTATGTGACCCAGGATTTATCTGCCCCGTTCAGGGTAAGTGCCTCCTGCCATAGACGAGTCAGCAGCAGGTTGGTATGTGTTGATTCCTTGCCACCCTTGAGCAGGATACGGTTGCCCGCCTTGAAGGCTGTTGCCGCCGCTTCAATGGTGACGTCGGGACGCGACTCGTAGATGATCAGAATAGTGCCGAACGGAACGGTGCGGTTGGTGATCCGCAATCCATCCTCCCGCACAAACTCATAGATAACCCTTCCCTCCGGATCTGCCTGTGCAGCAACCTCTTCCAGAGATCGGATCATTCCCTCTATTTTATTCTCGTCTACCTTCAGCCG
>NZ_DCEN01000012.1:0-38643 GCF_002316955.1 Proteiniphilum sp. UBA1028 | reverse complement strand
CCTTTCTGCTGCCGGAGAAGTTCAGAGAGGTTTTTTAAAACATTATTTTTTTGTTTATCGTCCATTTTTGGTAAAAAGAAATAATTCAGGCTTCAAAGGTAGCAATTTATTCTTTATTTCACCCTTTTTGTTGCAAACTATCCATTAGTGTCAGGAGGTTATCACGGATCACCATAAAGCTATCCTTCAATTCGGGCTTCACCGGATGTGAGGGGGGAGCCTCCATTTTAAGTGGATTGACGGGCTGGTTATTTTTATGCACCCTGTAATCGAGGTGGGGGCCGGTGGAAAGGCCGGTGGAACCGACGTAGCCGATCACATCTCCCTGCTTTACGGCACTGCCTGTTTGAATGCTTTTGGCAAACCGGCTGAGATGCATGTAGGTAGTGGTATATGAATTGTTGTGCTTTACCTTCAGGTAGTTACCGGCTCCGTTTCTCTGGTATGCTTTCTCAATCACAATTCCGTTGCCGACCGCTTTCACCGGGGTGCCGGTGGGGGCAGCATAGTCCACGCCATGGTGTGGGCGATAACGTTTCAGCACAGGATGAAAGCGTCCGTTTGAAAACTTTGAGCTGATGCGAAAAAAGTCGAGAGGCGCTTTTAGAAATTCTTTTCGCAGGCTGTTACCGTCGGCATCGAAATACTCTCTGGCGGAATCCTGTTGAAAGGGTACTGCCATGTACTCCTCTCCCCGGTGGGTGAACACGGCTCCCTGAATATCGGCAATTTCCACAAAGGTGGTATCATCAATCCAGGCCTCGTCATAGATCAACCGAAAGGAATCTCCCTCCTTGATATCGAAGAAATCGATCTGCCAGGCGTAGATGTCCGACAGCTTCACGGCTAGCATTGGTGAGGCCCCCGTATCCACGATGG
Organism: Proteiniphilum sp. UBA1028; assembly: GCF_002316955.1. Lineage (NCBI taxonomy): Bacteria > Pseudomonadati > Bacteroidota > Bacteroidia > Bacteroidales > Dysgonomonadaceae > Proteiniphilum > Proteiniphilum sp. UBA1028. The sequence continues at coordinate 37,764 of NZ_DCEN01000012.1, read as the reverse complement.
CATTCCACAAGGAGGAGGAGATCGTTTTCTCGGCATATTTGCGTTGCAGCGTCACCGGTTTTTCAGCGGCATACGCTGTCAGGGTATCCGAACAGAGATCCACCACCACGAAATCGGTCTTTGAACTTTCAAACACAAGATACCGAATATCAGAAGTAGAGTCCGGCGTGACGATGGTGGCGTAGATGTTTCCGATCTGCAGTTTCGATGGCGGATAAAGAGGGGAGACAGTTCCGGCGATCTCTTCGGCATCCGCTCCGCTGAATCCGAGGCCGGACAGGATGGAAGCCAGGTTATCACCCTTTTCAATGGCATAACGATGCACGTTGAGCGAATCTACGCATATCCCGTATGCGTATAAGCAATCTGATTCTTCCGGGAGGCCGGCGTTCGCATGTTTCTCCTGTTGCAGTGTGCAGGAAGAGGCGAAATGAATGATCAGCAGGAGGCTCCAGGCCGGCAGGGAAATTTTGTGACGTCCAAACATGTTTCAAAGGTAACTTTTTGCAGAGAGAGAGACAAGAAACGGGCAAAAAAATTAAATCTTTTTAAGCCCCGACTCTCTTTTGGTTTTGTCGTCCCTTTTCTTTTGCCTGATTCCTCTTTATTTATACCTTTGCTTTCTTTTTTTACATTGTCGTTTTTTACACTATCCGATGGACTTACTTTCCATTTTATTCATAGCCTTTGGGCTTTCCATGGACTCCCTCGCCGTTTGTATCGGCAAGGGAATGTGCCGCAAGCAGTTTAATCCCTGGAGAGCCTCGAAGATTGCCCTTGTATTCGGTCTTTTTCAAGGTCTCATGCCACTGGCAGGCTATCTGTTAAGTATCGGATTTTCGAAATGGATCATTCAGTTCGACCATTGGCTTGCATTTGTGATCCTGGTAATGATTGGAGTCAAAATGATGTACGAAAGTAATTTGCCGGTGAAGGAGGAGGATTGTTCCGGTTGCGACTGTCGCGACTCGGATGCAATAGACTGGAAAAGTGTGGTTTCGCTGGCATTTGCTACCAGTATCGATGCTGCTGCCACAGGGCTGATCTTTGCCTCCTATCCGGGAACAATCAGAAAAGCCGTAGTAATTACCGGGGGCGTAACTTTCTTTTTATCGTTTTACGGAATGTTATTAGGTGTTCGCCTCGGGCATAAATTCAGATTCAACTTCGAAAGGGTGGGCGGGGTCATCCTGATTGCGATCGGACTCAAGATCCTGTTCACGCATTTGCTCAACGGAGCCTGATGCGCGTACACCCCTGAATTCTATTTTCACCCTCCGGACGAACGGTCACGTCAGGCGATTGTGTTTATCATTTCCAGCAACACCACTGCCTGATTGTGCGTGGTGTCCTTTGCGGAATAGAGCAGGGTGACTTTTTTATGTGTTTTCTCCAGGGTAAGCACTTCCTGCAACATCTCTTTTTTTTCTGACAGTTCCATCCGGTAACGGTCTGTAAACTCTTCCCATTTCCCGGCGTCGTGATGGAACCATTTTCTCAATGCCGTGGATGGAGCTATCTCTTTCATCCAGAGGTCTACCCGGGCGGCATCTTTCGACAGCCCACGCGGCCAGAGGCGGTCCACCAGGATGCGGTAACCGTCATCCTCGCCGGGGACTTCGTAAATTCGTTTTATCTGAATCATAGCATACCGTGATGGATTAATGGGTAAACATGAGGATAAAGGCAAACTCAAAAGCAGTGTCCTTTATGCCTTCGTAGCGACCGGTAGCACCTCCGTGTCCGGAATCCATGTTCATGTGCAGCAGCAGGATGTTGTCGTCTGTTTTGAGCGACCGCAGCTTTGCCACATACTTGGCCGGTTCGTGGAAGAGCACCTGTGAGTCGTTGATTCCTCCCGTCACCAGAATATTCGGATAATCCTGAACCCTAATATTGTCGTAAGGTGAGTAGGAGAGGATGTAGCGGTAATACTCTTCCTCGTTAGGGTTGCCCCACTCTTCGTATTCTCCTGTGGTGAGCGGCAGGGACTCGTCGAGCATCGTGTTGATCACATCCACGAAGGGTACCTGTGCGACGATGGTCTGATAGAGGTCGGGCCGCATATTAGCCACAGCGCTCATCAACAGTCCGCCCGCACTTCCACCCATTGCGGCAAGTCTGTCGGCAGAGGTGTACCCGTCGCGAATAAGTTGTTCGCTGCATGCGATAAAATCGGTAAATGTATTCTTTTTATGCAGTAATTTTCCATCTTCGTACCACTGCTCGCCAAGGTCGCTTCCACCCCGTATCTGGGCGATGGCATATACAAATCCACGATCGATCAGGCTGAACATGCTCGCGCTGAAATAAACGTCGGAGCTTATGCCGTAACTACCATAGGAATAGATCAAGGCAGGGTTGGTGCCATCTTTCTTCAGCCCTTTTTTGTAGACGATGGCCATGGGGACCTTTACGCCGTCGGGTGCTGTGGCCCACAGGCGTTCCACCTCATAGTCGCCCGGGTTGAAGCCGGAGGGTATCTCCTGCTCCTTCAGCTTCGCCGTTTCACCCGAGGTGATGTTGTATTCGTAGAGTGTGCTGGGGCGGTTGAGCGAGGTGTAGGTGTAGCGGAATGTGACCGCGTCGTATTCCGGATTGCCGTTCAGCCATGCAGAATAGACCGGCTCAGGGAAGGCTATGGTTTTTACATCGCCGCCTGAAACAGGTTTGACCTGAATTTCCGTGAGTCCGTTTTTTCGCAATTCCAGCGAAACATACTCCTTCAGGACATCAATTCCCTCAATCCGTATCTTTTTGTCGTGCGGCACAAACACTTTCCAGGAGGAGCTGTCTTCATAGCCCGTAAGGGGCATCTCATAGATCATGCCGTTCAGATTCTCCTTATCCTTGTAGCGTACAAAAAACTTTTCCTGATGCGGGTAAACGCTGTATTCCACATCCTGTACGCGGGGCAGGAACACTTTGAAGCTGTCTGCCGGCCTGTCAGCCGAGATGTACCGCTCTTCCGATGTGGTTGAGCTGCTGCTTGTGATGAAGATATACTGTTTTGTCTTGCTGCCGTATACATAGGTGGTAAATTTGACGTCATCCTCTTCGTAAACAAGCGTACCCTCCGGCTTGTCGAGAGCCTGCCGGTGGATCCGGCTGGAGCGGAGCGTGTTGTCTATGGTGCTATAGAACAGGGTTTTATTGTCGTTGGCCCATGCCACCGAGGTGGCTCCTTCTACCGAAAATCCCACAAGTTCGCCCGAGGCAAGATCCTTGATCTTCATTGTGAACTCGGCATAAGACCCGGTTTCGTTGAAGAAATAGGCTGCCTTGCTGTTGTCGGGGCTGATGGAATAACCCCGGAAGATAAATGCCGGTTTACCTTCGGCCATTCGGTTCACATCGAAGATTACCTCCTCTGCTGCTTCCATCGACCCTTTCCGGCGGCAATAGGTTGGGTACTGTTTCCCCTTTTCGGTACGGCTGTAGTAGTAATACCCATCTTTAAACGAGGGATAGCTCTCGTCGTCCTCTTTGATGCGGCCCAGTATTTCGTCGTATATCTTTCGCTGAAGCTCCTTTGTGGGTCCCATTACAGTGTCTGTATATGCATTCTCTGCATGCAGATAATCAATCACCTTTGGGTTGTTTTTATCTTTTAACCAATAATAGTTGTCGATACGTTGTTGCCCGAAGTTCATAAACGTGTCGGGAATCACCGCCGCCACTGGGGGGGCAGGAAAATCAGATTGTTTCAATATAGTCACTTCTTTCTTTTTAATGTTACACGATGCGATCAGGAGTAACGCCGTACTCACAATCAGTAAGTTTGCATGTCTCATGTCTTTTTTTGTTTTAGGTTAGTTTCCATAAACCGCAGCTCAGCAATCACCAGGAGCCCGGATAGCACCAATTCAATGCCTTCCGGGCCGTAAACGCCTCTTCTGCATTCTCATGTGCAAATATACATAAATCAGTTGATAAACCGTTCATGAACATTCTTTTTATCACGGCGTTATAATCTGAATCTGTAAGTCATTATGCATTCACACGAACATAATCACCGGCACGAAGATGTAAAAAACATCAAAACGGCATTCTTTCTGAATCTCTCGTTTACGTTCATCGAGCTTGCAGGAGGCTTGCTCACCAACAGCATGGCAATTCTTTCGGATGCCGTGCATGATCTGGGCGACAGTTTTTCGCTGGGGCTCTCCTGGTATTTTCAGAAAGTGGCTAAGAAGCCGCGCACAAAAGAGTACACGTATGGTTTCAAACGTTTTTCGCTGTTGGGTGCCATCGTCAACTCTATTGTCCTCCTGGTGGGAAGCGTGGTGATTTTGGCACATGCTCTCCCCCGTCTGTTTAACCCGCAGCAGCCCAATGTGGAGGGGATGTTGTTGCTTGCCGTCCTGGGCCTGATCATGAACGGGCTGGCTTTTTTTCGTCTGAGTAAGGGAAGCTCTCTCAACGAGCGGGTGGTGGCTCTTCACCTGCTGGAAGATGTGCTGGGGTGGCTGGCTGTGCTGATTGGTGCGGGAATCATGTATTTTGTGGAAGCGCCGGTCATTGATCCCATCCTCTCCATCGCAATCTCTTTGTTCATCCTGTTTAATGTCTTTCGCAATATGCGCGAGAGCCTGCGCATCATCCTCCAGGGAAGTCCCGCGAAGCTAGACATTGAAGAGGTGAAAAAAGTCCTGTTTGAAATGGAAGAGGTGGATAGCGTTCACGATCTGCACACCTGGTCGGTGGATGGGGAATACAACGTGCTCACCATCCATGTTGTGCTCAGCAAAGAGCTGACAATGGAAGATCAGCAAAAATTGAAAAACCGGATCCGCACATCGCTGCTCTTACTGGATGTACATCACTCCACCATTGAGTTTGAACTGCCGGACGAAGAGTGTGTGATGGAAGGCTGTTGTTGAGCTGGATGCCGGTGACCCCGAAACCTGTTAACGTTTTTTATTCGAGATAGGTATATCCATAGAGCCCGGAGCGGTAGTTCGAGAGAAATTCTTTTCCCTCTTCCACCGAGATCTTACCCTGTTTCACGGAGCTCATCACCCATGTTTCGACGGTACGCACAAGCTTCTTGGCGTTGTACTGGGCATATTCCAGTACCTCGGCCACCGACTCGCCGTCGATCACCTGGTCAATTTTGTATCCCGATTCGCCGGTGGAGACATGCACCACGTTGGTGTCGCCAAAGAGGTTGTGCAGGTCGCCCAGGATCTCCTGGTAGGCACCCACCAGAAAGACACCAATGTAATAAGGCTCCTCTTTTTTAAGTGTGTGTACCGGCAGGTAGGTGGAGCGAAAGCCGTCCTGCGAGGCGAAGTTGGCAATCTTGCCGTCGGAGTCGCAGGTGATGTCCTGCAGCGTAGCTGTCTTCCCCGGCCGCTCATCGAGTCGGTGGATGGGGATGATGGGGAAGACCTGGTCAATGGCCCACGAGTCGGGTAGCGACTGAAACAGGGAGAAGTTGCAGAAATATTTGTCGGGCAGGAGGGTGGCCAGCTGGCGCAACTCCTCCGGTGCGTGCTTGGCACGGTTGCTGGTGATGTTGATCTCCCGGGCAATGGAGAAGTAGAGCTGCTCCACCTGAGCGCGCGTCTTCAGGTCGAGCATGCCAAGGCTGAAGAGGTCGAGAGACTCCTCCCGGATCTGTTGGGCATCGTGCCATGCTTCGAGCATGCGTGCCTGGGTGAGTGACTCCCAGATGTTGTAGAGCTCTTTCACCAGCTCGTGGTCGTCCTCCTGGATATCCAGGTCGTCGGGCCACTCAGGCAGGGTGGCCGTTTCCAGCACTTCGAACACCAGCACGGAATGATGCGCCGTGAGGGCACGGCCCGATTCGGTGATGATGTTGGGGTGAGGGATCTCGTTCTTGTTGGCCGCATCGACGAAGGTGAAGACCGAGTCGTTCACATATTCCTGGATGGAGTAGTTGATGCTGTTCTCGGTGAAGGAGGAGCGGGTGCCGTCGTAGTCGACCCCCAGTCCGCCACCAATATCCACAAACTCAATCTTGAAGCCCATGGAGTGCAGCTGCACGTAGAATTGCGCTGCCTCGCGCAGGGCGGTCTTGATGCGGCGTATCTTGGTGATCTGGCTGCCGATGTGAAAGTGGATCAGCCGGAAGCACTCAGTGAGGTTGTTCTCCTTGAGCACCTCCAGCGCCTCCAGCAGCTCGCTCGAGTTGAGTCCGAATTTGCTGCCGTCGCCGCCCGACTCTTCCCACTTGCCGCTGCCTGAGCTGGCCAGCTTCACCCTGATGCCGATGTTGGGCTTCACCTTGAGCCGCTTGGCAATCTTGATGGTCAGCTCCAGCTCGTTGAGCTTTTCCACCACAATGAACACTTGCTTGCCCATCTTTTGGGCCAGCAGTGCCAGCTCGATATAACTTTCGTCTTTGTATCCGTTGCAGATGATGAAGGAGTTGGTTTCGGTGTTGATGGCGAGCACGGCATGAAGTTCGGGCTTTGAGCCGGCTTCGAGGCCGATCTTGAATCTCTTTCCGCTGGAGACAATCTCCTCCACTACCTGGCGCATCTGGTTCACCTTGATGGGGTACACAATATAGTGTTGGGCAGTGTATTCGTACTCCCTGGAAGCCGTAGCAAAGCTGTTGGAAATCTTTTCAATGCGGTTGTCCAGAATTTCGGGAAATCGTATCAATACGGGGGACGACACATCACGCAGATAAAGTTCACGCATAAGCTCGCTCAAATCCACGCTTCCCCCCTCTTTCTTGCTGGGTGTGACTTGTACATGTCCCTTTTCGTTGATGGAGAAGTATCCGTTTCCCCAACCGTTGATATTATACAACTCTTCCGAATCTTCAATACGCCATTTTCTCATTCCGGCAAACGTTATTTAATGGTGACCCTGAACTACAGGAAATAAACTGCAAAAATACACAAAAAAAATATGATTCAATCGGTTCTTTCTCCCTGAATGACGATGTTCGAAAATAAATTTCGTATTAATAGAAATTGAAGGCCTTGCATTGATTTATTTTAACGGTTATGATGCAACATTTATCTTGTAAAAGCGTCAGAACATATAGTATGTAACGATATATTATCGGTAAACTGTAATCTTATGCAACTAAAAATCTTTTCCTTGATTGTCCCGGCAATTGTCGGTCTCTCTTTCGCCGCATCTTGCGATAAGAGCGGGCATGCGTCGCCTGCCGGGAAGCTTCCCGACCCCATCCGGATACAGCTGAGGAGTGTTGAAGAGCAGATGGTGAAGAACGACCAGGCTTTTGCTTTTTCTTTTTTTGAAAAAGTGTTCGCGGAAGAATCCCTTGAAGGGGATGGAAACTTTATGGTGTCGCCACTCAGCCTGAACATGGCCCTGGCCATGACCTGGAACGGTGCCGGAGGCGATACCCGGACGGCCATGCAGCAGACGCTGCATATGGACGAGTTTGATGATGAAGAGGTCAATGGCTATTATAAAAAGCTGAAGGAGGCTCTGTTGGCCACCGACCCTTCCACGAGGCTCTCTATAGCCAATGCCATTTTTGCCAATCATCAGGTAGTGGTCAATCCTGGCTTTCTCAATACGAACAAAACGTGGTATGATGCGACGGTCCGGCCCGTCGATTTCTCCCTGTCGGCCACTGCTGCCCTCATCAACCAGTGGGCCTCGGATCATACAAACGGGCTGATTGAGAAAGTGATTGACGGTACCAATCCCCTCGATCTGATGTATTTGCTGAATGCGATCTATTTTAAAGGGATCTGGACAGCTGAATTTGATGCGAAGAATACCTCGAAGAGACCGTTCACGTATGAGAATGGAACCACGAGGCAGGTGGATATGATGAGGCAGGAGGCTACGTTCAATTATGCGGAAGATCAAACCCTGCAGCTGGTGCAGCTTCCGTATGGAAACCAGTCTTTTAGCATGATGGTGCTGCTCCCCAGGGAGGGGAGGAGGTTGCGGGATGTGCTATCCGCTACCCTGCAGGATGGTTACTGGGGCGACTTGAAGGCAGCGTTGCGCAAAGCCGAAGTTGATCTGTCTTTCCCGAAATTCAGGACGGAGTACAGTAAATATTTAAACGATGTGCTCTCAAAGATGGGCATGGGCATTGCCTTTACCGATGCCGCCGATTTCTCCGGTATCACCGATGTCCCGGCTAAGATTTCGTTCGTGAAGCAGGATACCTATATCAGCACCGACGAATCAGGCACAGAGGCGGCGGCCGTAACAACAGTGGGTGTGGAGCTGACGTCGTTGCCTTCGCAGCCAAAAAAAGTTGTCTTCAAAGCCGACAGGCCTTTTGTTTATCTTATCCAGGAAAATTCTACCGGGGCGATTTTATTCATGGGGGTAGTGAGAGATTTTCCAGGCTAACGGTTTCTTCTGCATCTTTTTTTCGTCCATAGTTTATCATCCGGCGACTTTTAAGTTGTCGGATGATTTTATTTTGTGTAAATTTTACAATATTTAAATCGTAGGGAGTTGTGTGTTTTTATCTATTTGTAACTCAGTCGTGTTTGACCAAATGGAAAACTTTTTCAATTAACTGAAAATGTATGTATATGATAAATAGACTATTATGATTTTAAATGGAAAACTTTCCGGATATGTTGATAAATTATTGTGAAAACATTTTGTCTTTTTAGAAAGTTTCGATAAACTTGCATAACCGAATGATGCCTGTAGGGCAAATAGCATGTAGAAAAAAAGGGAAACATTTTAAAGGTCAATCCATTCATTCATTAATAATACATTCAGCTGATGAAAAAGAAGACATACACATTTGACGAGGCATACCAGGCATCGTTGGATTATTTTAAGGGCGACGAACTAGCCGCCAAGGTTTGGGTGAGTAAGTATGCGCTCAAGGACAGCCAGGGAGATATCTACGAGAAGACGCCGGAGGATATGCACTGGCGTCTGGCCAAAGAAATAGCACGGATAGAAAAAAAATATGCCAATCCGTTGAGTGAACAGGAGCTGTTCGACTTGTTCGACAGGTTTACCTATATCATTCCCCAGGGAAGCCCCATGACCGGTATCGGAAACGATTTTCAGGTTGCCTCCTTGTCGAACTGCTTTGTAATCGGGATGGAAGGCAATGCCGATTCCTACGGGGCCATTATCCGTATCGACGAAGAGCAGGTGCAGCTGATGAAACGCCGTGGCGGGGTGGGACATGATCTGTCGCATATCCGTCCCAAGGGGTCGCCCGTGAAAAACTCGGCTCTCACCTCCACGGGGCTGGTTCCTTTCATGGAGCGCTATTCCAACTCTACACGCGAAGTGGCACAGGATGGGCGCCGCGGTGCTCTGATGCTGAGTGTTTCCATCAAACATCCTGACTCCGAGAATTTTATCGATGCCAAGCTGGAACAGGGAAAGGTGACCGGTGCCAACATCTCTGTAAAGATTGACGATGCGTTTATGGAGGCAGCTTCACAAGATAGGCCTTACGTGCAAAAGTATCCTATCGATTCCGATACCCCTAAGTATGAGAAGACAATCAATGCAAAGGAGCTGTGGGATAAGATTATCCACAATGCTTGGCGGTCGGCCGAGCCCGGTGTCCTTTTCTGGGATTCCATCATCCGCGAGTCGGTGCCCGACTGTTATGCCGATCTGGGCTTCCGGACAGTGTCGACCAACCCGTGTGGGGAGATTCCCTTGTGTCCCTACGACAGTTGCAGACTGCTGGCGATCAACCTCTACTCCTACGTGGTGAATCCTTTCAAGAAAGATGCATATTTCGATTTCGACCTCTTTGCCAAACATGTGCAGCTGGCGCAGCGCATCATGGACGATATTGTGGACCTGGAGTCGGAGAAGATCGATAAGATTCTAGAGAAGATTGAAGCCGACCCCGAGTCGGAAGAGGTGAAATCGGCTGAAAGAACCCTCTGGAAAAAGATTCAGCGCAAGACCCTGCAGGGACGTCGTACCGGTGTGGGCATTACTGCTGAGGGCGACATGTTGGCGGCGCTGGGAATTCGTTATGGCACGGATGAAGGAACCGACTTCTCGGAGAGGGTGCACCGTGCCGTGGCAATCAATGCGTACCGCTCATCGGTGGAGATGGCCAGGGAGCGGGGGGCGTTTGAGATATTCGATGCCGGGAGAGAAAAAGATAATCCGTTCATCAACAGGATCAAAGAGGCTGATCCTCGGTTGTACGACGACATGGTGAAGTATGGCAGGCGCAATATTGCCCTCCTTACCATTGCGCCAACCGGGACGACGAGCCTGATGTCGCAGACAACATCGGGCATTGAGCCTGTCTTTCTGCCGGTCTATACCCGCCGGCGCAAAGTGAATCCGAACGACAAGGATGTGAAGGTCGATTTTGTGGATGAAAATGGCGACTCGTGGGAAGAGTATACTGTATTTCATCATAAGTTTGTTACCTGGATGGAGGCCAATGGTTATTCCACAACAAAACGTTACACCAGGGCAGAAGTGGACGAAATTGTGGAAAAATCACCCTACTATAAAGCTACCTCCAACGATGTGGACTGGCTGCAGAAGGTGAGGATGCAGGGCCGCGTACAGAAGTGGGTGGATCACTCCATCAGTGTGACCATCAATCTGCCGTCCGACGTGTCGGAAGAGTTGGTCGGTGAGTTGTATATGGAAGCCTGGAAGAGCGGTTGCAAGGGATGTACGGTCTACCGCGACGGATCCCGTGCAGGGGTACTTATCGCCAACGGAGAAGCGGAGAAACAGGAGAAGGATAAAAAAGAAGAGGACTGCTATGAGATGCCGGCAATCGTCACCTCCCGGCCCATTGAGCTGGATGCCGACGTGATCAAGTTTCAGAACAACAAGGAGAAGTGGATTGCCTTTATTGGCTTGCTCAACGGACGTCCCTACGAGATTTTCACCGGTATCAACGACGAGGACGATGGCATCATGGTGCCAAAGAATGTTACCACCGGCAAGATTATCAAGGCATACGACAACGACGGGCGGAAGCACTACGACTTCCAGTTTCAGAACCGTCGGGGTTATAAAGTCACGATTGAGGGGTTGGATGGAAAGTTCAATCCGGAATTCTGGAACTATGCCAAGCTGATCTCCGGCGTGCTGCGCTACGGGATGCCCATCGATCAGGTGATCAAGCTGGTGTCGGGGCTGGAACTCGACAGCGAGACCATCAACACTTGGAAGAACGGGGTAGAACGGGCACTGAAGAGATACCTGCCCAACGAAACCGAGGCCAAGGGGCAGAAGTGTCCCGTGTGCGGGCACGAGACGCTGGTCTACGAGGAGGGGTGCCTGAAATGCAGGAACTGCGGAGCCTCCAAGTGCGGGTGAGCGAGGGAATGGATGACACATACAAAACAGTAACCGGGCCGGCCGAAGGGTATGTCCACGAGAAAAAGAGTAAATTCCTCTCCTTCATCTTTCCGGTAAAGAGCGCAGAGGAGGCAAAGGAAATCGTGGATGCGCATCGTAAAAAATATTACGATGCGCGGCACGTTTGCTGGGCCTATATGCTTGGATGGGAACGGGAGGAGTATCGGTTGAACGACGATGGAGAACCTTCGGGCACAGCCGGCAAACCTATCCTGGGGCAGATCAACTCGGCCGAGCTGACCGACGTGCTTATCCTGGTGGTCCGCTACTTTGGCGGTACCTTGCTGGGGACGGGGGGGCTGATCAAGGCGTACAAGGAAGCAGCTGCCGATGCAATTCTTCACGCCGTGATCGTGGAGAAAACGGTCGATGACTTTGTTGAAATCCGTTTTGAGTATCCTTTGCTGAATGATGTGATGAGGGTGTTGAAGCAGTTTGAGTCGATCCGCTGGACGCAGGACTTCAGAGAGAGCTGCAGCATGCGCCTGCAGGTACGCCGCTCCCTTTCTCCCCAACTGAGAGAGATGCTCTCGTCGGTTTACGGAGTTGAAATAGAGTAACCCTCTACCCGGGGCGGCAGCAGCGATGAATGCTGAATTATGAGGGCCGGTTGCTGGGAGGCAGTCGCTGAAAAATAACTTAAGAAACAAGGAATTTCTTAAAAAAGTCTTATTCCTTGCACAAAATTACTACTTTTGCACCCAAAATGGAGGAGTGTCCCCATATGATTTAAAGAAGAAAGAGGATTGAATGGATAAAAACCTGGTCATCGTTGAGTCGCCCGCGAAAGCGAAAACAATCGAGAAATTTCTCGGAAAGGACTTTCATGTCATGTCCAGCTACGGGCATATCCGTGATTTGAAGAAAAAAGATTTCAGCATAGATATTGAGAATGGCTTCAAGCCGATCTATGAAGTGCCTGCCGATAAAAAGAAGGTGGTTTCGGAGTTGAGGGCAGCCGCAAAGAAAGCGGAGACCGTCTGGCTGGCTTCCGATGAGGACCGCGAGGGGGAGGCAATCTCGTGGCACCTGTTCGACACGCTGGAGCTGAAAGAGGAAAATACAAAACGTATTGTGTTTCACGAGATCACCAAAAATGCCATTCAGGAAGCTGTCAAAAATCCGAGGAAAATAGATCAGAACCTGGTCGATGCACAACAAGCGCGCCGTGTGCTGGATCGCATAGTGGGGTTTGAGCTTTCGCCCGTTCTGTGGCGAAAAATAAAACCCGCCCTCTCGGCCGGGCGTGTACAGTCGGTAGCCGTACGGCTCATCGTGGAGCGGGAGCGTGAGATACAGCAATTTACCTCCGAGGCGGCCTACCGCGTTGTGGCCATCTTTACAAAAGAGGAAAACGGTCAGACATACGAGATCAAGGCTGAGTACAACAAACGGTTGAAAACAAAAGAAGAAGCGCTTGCCCTTCTGGAAAAGCTGAAGACTTCGGAATTTACCATTGATGATATTACCACCAGGCCGGCAAAAAAATCGCCCGCCGCACCCTTTACCACTTCCACCCTCCAGCAGGAGGCATCCCGCAAGCTGGGCTTCTCTGTGTCGCAGACCATGATGGTGGCTCAGCGGCTATATGAGTCGGGAAAGATCACCTATATGCGTACCGACTCGGTGAACCTATCGGGGCTGGCTATAGGTACAGCAAAGACAGAGATCATCGACCAGTACGGAGAGAAGTACCATCAGGTACGTCAGTACACCACAAAGGCGAAAGGCGCCCAGGAAGCACACGAGGCAATTCGTCCAACCTACATGAGCGAGCATGAAGTATCGGGTACGGCCCAGGAGAAGCGTCTCTATGAGCTGATCTGGAAGCGCACCATTGCCTCACAGATGGCCGATGCCGAACTGGAACGAACTACGGCCAACATTGCGATCTCCAATGCCGATGGCAGGTTTACAGCCAACGGCGAAGTGATCAAATTCGATGGTTTTCTGAGGGTCTATCTGGAAGGTACCGACGAGGAGAATGGCGAGAACGACGAAGGTATGCTCCCTCCCATGAAAAAGGGAGAGCAGCTTGTCATGCTGGAAACCAATGCCACCGAACGTTTCACCCAGCGTCCTGCCCGCTATACGGAGGCTGCCCTGGTGCGCAAGATGGAAGAGTTGGGCATCGGACGCCCCTCCACCTATGCGCCTACCATCTCCACCATCATCAACCGGGAATATGTGGAGAAAAGGAATGTGGAAGGCGAAGAACGTATTTACAATATTCTGACATTAAAGAAGGGTGTTGTCAAGGATATCGAGAAAAAAGAGATTGCAGGGGCCGACAAAAACAAACTGGTTCCCACCGACATTGGCATGGTGGTCAATGATTTTCTGGTAGAGTACTTTCCTTCTATTGTCGACTATAATTTCACCGCACGGGTAGAGAAGAACTTCGACAAGATTGCGGAAGGAAAGGCTCAGTGGAACAAGTCGATTGCCGAATTTTACAAAGTGTTTCATCCAATAGTGGAGGAGACATCGCAAATGCGTATTGAGCACAGGGTGGGGGAACGGGTGCTTGGCGTGGACCCCAAAACAGGCCGTCAGGTATCGGTGAAGATAGGCCGTTACGGCGCTATGGCTCAGATTGGCACACAGGATGAAGAGGAGAAGCCCCTCTTTGCTTCCCTGCAGAAGTCGCAGTCGATTGAGACTATCACGCTCGAGGAGACACTGAAGCTTTTTGAGCTTCCCAGAAACCTTGGCACATTCAGGGAGAAAGAGGTCGTGATTGGCGTAGGCCGTTTTGGCCCGTACATCCGCCACGACAATAAATTTGTCTCGCTGCCCAAAGGAATCGATCCCTATGAGGTCACCCTGGAAGAATCGGTTGAACTGATCGAGGCAAAGGAGAAGAAAGACAGGGAGAAGATCATCAAAACCTTTGTCGAGGAACCCGGCCTGCAGGTCTTGAATGGCCGATATGGGCCCTATATCGCCTTCAACAAGTCAAACTACAAGATTCCGAAGAAACAGAACCCGGCGGAGCTTACGCTGGAGGAGTGCCGGGCGATCATTGCCGATGCCGACAAGGGCAAGGAAGGAAAGGCTGCAAAGAGTACCGGAAGCGGATCGGCGAAGAAAACAACCACATCGAAATCCACATCGAAATCCACGACAAAGTCGACGACAAAAAAAACGACAAAAAAAACGACGTCGAAAAAATGATTACGCAGATCCGACCTGCCACCCATGCCGATTTGGCGGAAGTAATGGCCATCTACGCCATTGCGCGTGATCATATGTTCCACACCGGCAACGCGTCACAATGGGCCGGCGGGTATCCCTCTGAAGCTTTGATCGTCGAAGAGATTGAAGCGGGGCATAGTTTTGTTTGCGAAAATGAAGAGGGGGTGACGGTGGGTACCTTTTGCCTGATTCAGGGGGAGGACCCCACGTACGAGAAGATTTACGACGGAGAGTGGCTGAACCACAGGCCATATGCCACCGTGCACCGAATTGCCTCTTCGGGCAAGGAGAAGGGGGTAGCCAAAGCCTGTATTGCCTGGTGTTTTACCCAATGTCCCAATATCCGGGTAGATACTCATCGCGATAACCGTGCCATGCAGCATATTCTCGCGTCGCTGGGGTTCACCTATTGCGGCATCATTTTTGTTTCGAACGGAACAGAGCGGATGGCTTATCAGAAGACATGGTAATCTGGCTTGTTTGAGTGTTACAAAAAAAGGAGAAGGCAGGATTGTAAAACATTCTGTCCCCTGCCGATGGGGTTGAGCGACAACTTTGTCACGAAGGGTAGAGGAAGAGGCCGGCAACACCCGAAAGCACAATCAGCAAAATGGGATCTGTCTTTTTGAGCGATGCCACCATCACTGCGCCGAAGATAATCCAGCTTTTGTAGTCGACGAAATTATTCCCGTTCATCAGCATCAGTGCGGCAGAAGCAATCAGACCGATAATTGCCGGTTTCAGTGCCGAAAGCGATGCCTGCATCCAGGGGTTACGCTTAAGGCGGAAGAAAAATGCACACACAATTGTCATGATAACCAGGGAGGGCAGGCTCACGGCGAGGGTGCACACAGCGGAACCCAGTATGCCGTACCCTTGGGAGAATCCCATTTCCGTGACAGCAGTATAGCCGATATAGGTGGCGGAGTTAAAGGCGATAGGTCCGGGCGTAGTCTGAGAGATAGCCACAATGTCGGTAAAGTCGCTCACCGAAATCCATCCATGCAAATCAACCACCTCCCGCTGTATGAGCGGTAGCATGGCATATCCACCCCCAAAACCGAAGAGGCCGATTTTAAAGAATGAGAAAAAAAGTGCAAGATACAGTTCGCTCAGTTCCATTTATTTCCTCATCGTTTGTTTCACAAAAAAATAGTGGCCCGTGCCCAGCAGGATGGCGGCGAGCACAATATAGACGGGAGATATCTTCAGCAGCCATACCGAGAGTGCCACCACCAGCGGGATCCAACTGTTTTTTAGCCCGACGCCGGCTGATTTTCCGAGACCCAGCAAAGGCGCCGCAATAAGCGCTACCACTGCGGGGCGAATCCCCTTGAAGATGCGCTCAACAATCGGATTCTCTTTAAACTGGGTGAAGACCATGGCGATGAGGAGGATGATAATAAAAGAGGGCAGGATGACGCCGGCACCCGAGAAGAGGCTTCCCTTAAAGCCCAGTCGCTTGTTTCCCACAAAGAGAGCCGTGTTCAAAGCGATGGGGCCGGGCATGGACTGGGCTATGGCCAGCATATCCATGAACTCGTCGTCGTCGAGCCACAGTTTCTTCTTCACCACTTCGTTGCGAATCAGCGGTATCATGGCGTAACCTCCACCAAAGGTGAAGGCTCCTATTTTAAAAAATACCAGAAATAATTCCCAATATTGTTTTCCTACGCTCATTGTGGCTGTGTGGCAAAAAGTGAAAAGCAGATTGCAAAGTCGATATAAACTATTGCAAATCTGCTTTGTATAAGGAGCCGCATCGGTGGAATAAGACGAAACTCCGTATGACAGGATTTGAGTGTCCCGATATCTTTGTAATCCGCTGTTCGTGCAAAGACGAATCCCGAAGGCTGCGGCCCGCCATTGATATCAAAAACGTGTCTCGGTCTACAAAATGTAATTGATGAGTTTCCCAATCGACCAATGCGGCAATAACTCACTCATTTTATATAGCCAAAGATAGTGTGGAAAGATGAAATTTCCAAATATTTTCGAGATTTTGTGAAATTATTCTACACTTTCCCGGCTCACGGGTATTGCCTCATTCGGAATTAGTTATCCTCCAACCCTTTGCATATTTCCTCGTCGGTTACCTCGTGATTTGTCAGGTCTCCGGCAAGATACTGGTCGTAGGCACTCATGTCAATCAGCCCATGTCCGGAGAGATTGAAGAGGATCACCCTCTTTTTCCCTTCCTCCTTTGCCAGTTTGGCCTCTTTGATGGCGGCCGCGATGGCGTGAGTCGATTCCGGAGCCGGCACAATGCCCTCGGTTTGTGCAAAGAGAACGCCCGCTTCAAAGGTCTCCAGCTGCCTGATGGCAGTCGCTTCCACGAGGCCGTCCATGAGCAGCTGGCTCACAATGCTTCCGGCGCCGTGATAACGAAGCCCGCCTGCGTGGATGTTGGCCGGTGTGAATTTATGCCCCAGCGTATACATTGGAATCAGGGGAGTATAGCCGGTTTCATCGCCAAAGTCGTACCGGAACTTCCCGCGGGTGAGCTTGGGACACGATGCCGGTTCGGCTGCCACAAAGCGGGTCTGCCTTTCTCCCTGCAGGTTGTGACGCAGAAAAGGGAAGGTGATGCCCGAGAAGTTGGATCCTCCGCCAAAACATCCAATCACCACGTCGGGATACTCGCCCGCCATCTCCATCTGTTTTTCCGCTTCCAGCCCAATGATGGTCTGGTGCAGGGAAACATGATTGAGCACGCTCCCGAGTGTGTACTTGCAGTTGGGTGTCTGCATGGCCAGCTCAATGGCTTCCGAGATGGCCGTACCCAGGCTCCCCTGGTAATTGGGGTGATCGGTGATGATCTTGCGGCCCGCCTTGGTGGACATGCTGGGTGATGCGATCACCTGGGCTCCCCAGGTCTGCATGAGCGAGCGGCGGTAAGGCTTTTGTTCGTAGCTGATCTTCACCATGTAGACAGCAAGTTCGAGCCCGAATGTTTTTGCCGCAAAGGCCAGTGCGGTACCCCATTGCCCTGCGCCGGTTTCGGTGGTGATGTTGGTCATTCCGTCCACCTTGTTGTAGTAGGCCTGCGGCAGCGCCGAGTTGAGCTTGTGCGAGCCGACGGGGCTCACGCTTTCGTTCTTGAAGTAGATGTGTGCCGGCGTGTCGAGTGCTTTCTCCAGTTCGGTAGCACGTACCAGGGGGGTGGGCCTGTAGATCTTGTATTTCTCTCTCACTGCTTCGGGGATCTCGATCCACGGGTCCGTCTGATTCACCTCCTGGCGCGATAGCTCCGTGGCGAACAAAGGGAAAAGGTCCTCTGCCTTCAACGGTTCTTTCGTTTCGGGGTTCAGCATAGGCTGTGGTTTATTTTTCATCTCTGCCGTGATATTGTACCACTTCGTGGGAATATCGGCTTCCGAAAGCATGAATTTTTTTCTTTTTTCCATTGTGTATAATGTTTCGTTCACTATTTACTTCGGTTTGCATGCCAGCCGGCTGGCGACTGCTCTCCGTTGCGATCAGACAATCCTTGACAGGTTGTTCAATCGGATGTTTTCTTCCACGATGGCATCGATCACCGCCACGGCCACCATGTTTACGATGTCGCGCACGGGAGTATCCACGTCGAGGATGTGCACCGGCTTGTTCAGTCCCATTTGAATGGGGCCAATGATGTCGTTCAAGCCGGTTTCTTTCAGCAGCTTGTAGGAGGCATTGGCCGAGCTGAGGTTGGGGAACACCAGCGTGTTCACCTCCTTATTGCCCAGTCGGGTAAATGGATATTTATGGTTGCGTAACTCTTTGTTCAACGCATAATTGACCTGCATTTCCCCGTCGAC
This sequence comes from Proteiniphilum sp. UBA1028, assembly GCF_002316955.1. NCBI lineage: Bacteria > Pseudomonadati > Bacteroidota > Bacteroidia > Bacteroidales > Dysgonomonadaceae > Proteiniphilum > Proteiniphilum sp. UBA1028. Next base: position 19,456 of record NZ_DCEN01000012.1, on the reverse strand, counting down.
CACCATGTCGGGATAGCGTTCGTGCAGCGTCTCCACCACCTTATGCACGCTGGCCGGGCTTCCTTCCTTGTCGGCTCCGAAGTTCGAGTAGGAGAGCATGGCAATGACCGGATCGTAGTTGAAGAATTTTACGGTGGAGTTTGCCAGGCGTGCGATATCGATCAGTGCTTCGGTGTCGGGGTGGCGGTTGAAAAGCGTGTCGGCGAGGAAGAGCATTCCCTTTTTGGTGTTGACGATGTGCATGGCGCCGATATGATTCAGGCCGTCGCGGATGCCGATCACTTCTTTGGCGATGGCGATGGTATCGGCATACTTGCTGAAGACACCGGTGATCATGGCGTCGGCCTCGCCGGTTTCCACCATCATCATACCGAAATAGTTGCGTTCGAACATCTTTTCGGAGGCTTCCTCAAACGTCATTCCCTGCCGGTTTCTCTTTTCTGTAAGCAGCTTTGCATAGCGTATGCGACGCTCCTCCTCGCGGTCGTGACGCAGGTTCACAATCTCCATTCCTTCCAGGCTGATCTGGTTCTCGCGTGCCACGTTGGCAATCTTCTCCTCGTTGCCCAACAGAATAGGATGACAGATCCCTTCTGCATAAGCTGTCTCGGCAGCTTTGAGCATGCTCAGATGGTTGGTTTCCGAGAAGACCACCCGCTTGGGATTCTGGCGGGCCATCTCATAGAGCCGGCGGATCATCTTGTTGTCGAGTCCCATCAGGTCGCGCAATTTATGATCATATTCCTCCCAGTCGGTAATTGGCCTGCGTGCCACACCCGAAGCCATGGCGGCTTTTGCTACTGCGGGAGCTACCGTGGTGAGCAGACGCGGATCGAGGGGCTTGGGAATGATGTATTCTTTGCCAAAACGAAGCTTCTTTACACTGTAGGCCGCGTTCACCACATCGGGAACCGCCTTCTTTGTCAGTTCAGCCAACGCATAGACAGTGGCTATTTTCATCTCTTCGTTGATGCAGGTAGCCTGCACATCCAAAGCACCGCGAAAAATATAGGGAAAACCCAGCACGTTGTTGATCTGGTTAGGATAGTCGGACCGGCCGGTTGCGAAGATGATGTCCTCCCGCGACGCCATGGCCAGATCATAGGCTATTTCGGGATTCGGATTTGCCAGTGCAAAAACAATGGGATCGTGGTTCATGGACTGCAACATCTCCGGAGTGAGCACGTCGGCAACGGAAAGTCCCAGGAACACATCGGCATCCTTCACTGCTTCTTCCAGCGTGGTGATGTTTCTGCTGGTGGCAAAGGGCTTTTTGCGGTCGTTCAGGTCGGTCCTTGCCGTGTTGATCACTCCTTTCGAATCGACCATCACGATATTTTCCAGCTTTGCCCCCAGCGCCATGTATAGCTTTGTGCAGGAGTTGGCAGCGGCGCCGGCACCATTTACCACAATGCGGACATCCTCAATCTTCTTGCCGGTCAGATCCAGCGCGTTGAGGAGGCCACAGGCCGAGATGATTGCCGTACCATGCTGGTCGTCGTGCATGATGGGAATATCGAGTTCGCTCTTCAGCCGCTCTTCGATCTCGAAACACTGCGGTGCCTTGATGTCTTCCAGATTGATGCCACCGAAAGTGGGAGAGATTGCTTTCACCACCTGGATGAACTTCTCCGGATCTTTTTCGTCTACTTCGATGTCGAATACATCGATGCCGGCAAAAATTTTGAATAGCAGTCCTTTGCCTTCCATGACCGGTTTGCCGGCCAGAGGCCCGATATCGCCCAGCCCTAATACGGCGGTGCCGTTGGAAATTACCGCCACCAAGTTGCCTTTCGACGTGTAGTTGTACGCATCCTGCGGATTTTTTTCAATTTCCAGGCAGGGTGATGCCACCCCCGGTGAGTAGGCGAGAGAGAGGTCACGCTGGGAATTATAAGGCTTGGTAGGTACGACTTCAATTTTTCCGGGACGCCCCTGCGCATGATAGGCAAGTGCGTCGTCACGTAGTTTGTTATTTGCCATTTTGATTTTAATTGTGCAGTATTAATAAGAATCTGCACAAAATTATAAAATAAATGCGACAGATTATAATTTTATTGTGCTTCCTTTACGATTTCCTTCATAAAGTGATAAAGATCGGCCAGTTGTGAAAAATCATCCATCAGCTGCAGTGCAATGGCTTCACTGTACAGGCGTTCGTCGGTCAGCGGAATTGTTTTGATCACGTAAACACTCTTCCGTTGCAACCAGGGTTGATAGAATTTGGGTAAGCTGTTGGGGAGGGGGCGCTTGTATGTATCGCCGGCTACTTCATACCCCGCGTTGAGCGCCTTTTCTGCCATTTCCTTGAATGAATCGCGGCTGTAGTCTACCTCTTCCCGGAAATAATCCATAACTCTTCGCTTCGGCATGAACAACCCCATTCCCATCATGAAATGTTCGGCACTTAGCTCTGCGAAGTAACCGGGAAAGTTCTCCCAGTGTGTGGTTGTCTGCTGAAAGTTGAGCCACATGGAGGATTTGTAGGGATCTTTGTTGGGGGAAAAGCGTATGTCGCGATAGATCCTCGACACCATTTTTGAGGGACGCAGTTCGAACTGCGGATCAATGTTGTGCATGGCAGGAGTCAGCATGACTGCCAACGACAGGAAGGGCTGCAGCAATGACTCTTGATACACATGCTTGCGCTCGTTGAACCATTCGCGGTAGTTGTTTTCCTTCAATTCCTTCAGAAACACAATGGTTTCGGGAGTGAAGCCTCTGAATTCTCCGCCCGGCTCCATTCAATCAATGATCTGATAAGATTCTGCGGCAATATGATAGGATTTGTGTGCGGCCTCTTCCGTTTCGCAAGCTTCCCCATCTTCACCGTGGGCGACCGGGTTGTTTTCGGTGGGTTGCTCTTCCACCAGCTTCCCGCGTATACGCACCTTTTTGTCTGTACTGGCGGGGTCAAATTTTCCCAGCGTCGCTCCCGACTCGGCACGCACTATTTTTGTTTCGTCTGCACCTTGCAGGAAAAGCTTCATGCCGCTTTTGGAACAGACGTGTGTGCAAAGGCCCTCCACGATCACGGTTTTGTCGACCAGTGTTTCAGCATTGGTCATCAGTTCGTCCACGCTCATGGGGTTGCTATTGTTGCCTCCCGTGCAGTTCACGAACAATAGAAGCATCGCCGAGCAGGCAAGGAAATGTAAAATAATTGTGTGTCTCTTCATCTGTTTTGTACTTTTTTGATACTTTTACAATTCAAAGGTAAATATTTTTCGGTAGAGAGAAAAATTTGGATTCTTTTAAAGGAGAAAATAGTTCATTCGTCGGGTAAAACAGATCTGTTCATCGATTTTCTGTTCTCCGCAGCTTTAGCTTTGCGTTACCTTTGCACGAATTCTAAATTGTAATTTTATGGAAAAAAATTCGTGTACAACATTTCATCAATCTCCCAAGTCGAAAGGGATTTTTTTCGGATTGCTCCTTATTGTTGCAGGGTTCCTTTTTCTTTCTTTTAATTTCGGGTGGATCGATGCGGCGCTGAAACCCATTCTTTTTTCGTGGCCGATGATTTTTATTGTGCTGTCAATCATCAGTGTCTGCAAACGAGATTATTCTTTTGCGGTGATTTGGTTTATTGCCGGTGCTTTCTTCCTGATTCCCCGCATCTCTGCGGCCTACCCCGGATTCATCGACGGTATTGATACCGGCTTTACCCGGAACTACTGGCCTGTATTGCTGATCCTGTTGGGTCTTATCATGATTTTCAGGATCGGTGCCGGCAGAAATACGGGAGGGGCACGACACCGCCAGTCTGCATCCGACTCAATCGGGAATGAGAGCGGCAGGATTGAAAAGAATGTCTTGTTTGGCGGTTCCGAGAGTATCTTCCTGGATCCTGTTTTTCACGGTGGGTTCATCAACGCCACCTTTGGCGGTGTGGTGCTTGACCTGAGGAAAACCACCCTCCCGGAAGGAGAAACGTATCTCGATATCGACGCCACCTTTGGAGGAGTGGAGTTGTATATACCCGGTGACTGGCTGATTGAACCCCGGTTTCATACCGTGCTGGGGGGAGTGGAAGATAAACGGCTTGTGTCGCAACCCGATTATTCGCGGAAACTGATTCTTCAGGGAAATCTTACCTTCGGAGGATGTGAGGTCCGGTAGTAAGTGATTGAAAAAGGCAATCCAACTCAGAAGCAAGAATGAAATTTACGTTGTCGTACATACCGTTGAGGCTGTTTCCCGCGATCATGCTGGTCGTTTTTTACGCGTTGATGCAGGCACTGGCATTTCATCCTCTTGTTCCGGTTCCGTTCGGTTTGCTTTTGCTGAAGAGCGCTGTCGATGCAGTTATCCTGGCGGGTGCCGCCATGCTGTTAATGATCATCATCCCTTCTTCCAACTACGTGAAGCTCAATACTGCCCAGCGTGTCGTCAACTACGCTGCCATCGGTCTCCTTTTTGTGATCCTGTGGATGATGGCGGGGTTTCTCTCTTCCTATACGGTGTTCGGGAAAGACCATCTTCCTCTCCTCCGGATTCTGTTTCCCGTGAGTGCATTCATCGGGTCGCTCTTGTATGTGATCGTCGTGCAGGCCATTCATTCGGATGTCAGAAACAGGGCAGAAGAGGCAGAGGTAGCCGGTGAGCCCGCCTGGGACGATGCTGCGACGCCCGTCGCCACGAAGGAAGACACTGATGCGGAGGTGCTGGAGCGCGTGGCGGTGAAGACCGGACAGAAAATCCACGTGATCCATGTTCCGGACATTATCTATATACAGTCGGACGGCGATTATGTGCAAATCGTGACCGAACACAACAAGTACCTGAAAGAGGAAACGATGAAATACTTCGAAGCCAGTTTGCCCCGGTCGCAATTTGTGAGGGTGCACCGCTCCTATATTGTAAATGTGGAGAAAATTCTCCGGGTAGAGCTTTATGAAAAGCAAAGCCAGATGCTTACGCTAAGGAACGGAGACAAAGTCAGGACCAGTGTTTCCGGGTATAAAGCGCTGCGGTCGGTACTGAGCCTGTGAGTTGGCGGGAAAGTGTTCCTGTAAAGTATGTTAAGACCCGGAAAACTGATTTGAGTTTTTGAGTTTTCAGCATTACCTTTGTGCCTTTCAAAAGCGCGTGAATGGATATAAAACAAAGAATCATTGAAAAGGCCGGGGACCTGTTTTTCCAGGTGGGTATAAAAAATGTATCGATGGATGAGCTTGCCTCTGCCCTGGGTATTTCCAAAAGAACAATTTACGAGAACTTCAAAGACAAGGAAGATATTTTGTTGTCGTTGATCCTGAAGCTCAGAGACGAAAGGGACGCTGTATTCCAGACGTTTCTGAAAAAGGATTACAATGTCATGGAGGTCTTTATCAAGGTTATTGAACTACAGAAGACCATGCCCGTGTGCGATGTGCGTTTTTATCAGGATATCTACAAGTATTACCCCAAAGTAACCCGCTTTATGCAAGAGAATGTGGAGAGGAACAATGTTTTCCTGCGAGGCTTTCTGCAAAAGGGAATAGACCAGGGATACATCCGGGAGGACCTGAACGTGAACGTGGCTGCCTTTTTGGTGGAAGAAAGTACCAATGTGTACATCAGGGCATCCTACCTCGAAAAACCTCCCTTCTCTTTTTCCGACCTGTTTTACACCATGATGATCAACTTCGTGCGGGGTATCTCCACCGGGAAGGGCATAGAAATCATCGACAACTATCTTTCAAAACAAAAATTAGAAAAAAGCAATTAATACAATTATGCATACAATGACAAAGAATCCAAAAACAATCACCATCATAGCCATGCTGCTTGCTCAAGGGCTGCTTTTTATGGCAGGTGCGCAACAGCCGGACAGTTTGCGGGTCGACTTGCCCACGGCGCTGGAAATAGCCCTGAGCGAGAACCCCACGGTGAAAGTGGCCGATATGGAGATCACGAAGAAACAGTACGCAAAAAAGTCGGCTTACGGTGCCCTGTTGCCGCAGCTCGACATCATTGGCCAATACCAGCGCGCCATTAAACGGCAGACAGTCTACTTTGACGAAGGCTTTGGCCTGGGAGGGGGCAGTGTTGATCCTTCCGACTATACCCAGGAGGAACTTCAGATCCTGCAGGTGCTGAATAAGCTCATGATGCCCGATCCGGAGAAGTCGGGTGAAGGGATCCAGATGGGGCGTTTCAATGTATGGTCTACGGGACTCAATGTAAGCCTGCCCATCGTGATGCCTTCGTTGTGGAAAAACATCCAGATGAGCGAAGTCGATATCCGCCTTGCCATGGAGCAGGCCCGTTCGTCACGGATCAGCCTGGTGAACCAGGTGAAGAAGGCCTACTTCAGCCTGTTGCTGGCGCAAGACAGCTACTCGGTATTGAGGAAGACCTACGAAGCCGACTCCATCAATCTCGAAAATATCCGCAACCGTTTCAATCAGGGGGTGGTGGCCGAGTATGATGTGATCACGGCCGACGTTCGGCTGAAAGGGTTGATTCCCAATATCCTGCAGTCGGAGAACATGATGAAGATTGCCGAGCTGCAGCTAAAAATGCTGATGGGTGTCGACGGGGAGGTTCCGCTCAAGGTGGTGGGTGCCCTCGACGACTACGAAGCCACCATGTTCAACGCGATCATTCCTGCCGACACATCCCTTATCGGTAACAGCGATATCAAGCAGTTCGATTTGCAGGCGGAACAGGCAAAGAATGCGTATGAGATGCAGAAGCTTCAGTTTTCCCCGACGCTGGTTTCCAGCTTCAACTGGACATACATGAGCCAGAACAACGACTTCCGGTTCAGCAACTATCGCTGGGATCCCTATTCGATGCTGGGGGTGACACTGCAGATCCCTATCTTCAACGGTGGACAGCGTTACCACAACCTGAAGCAGTCGGAGGTGCAGCTTTACCAGCTGCGCGAGCAGCGCAAAGATGTGGAGCGCGGGCTGAAGCTGTCGATCAGGAACAACTACGACCTGATCAGCAAAAACATTGAGCAGGTGGTGGCCACCCAGTCGTCGATACAGCAGGCCCGCAAGGGGCATGAGATTACGCTGAAGCGGTACGAGACCGGCATGGGTACCATTGTAGATGTAAATTCGGCGGCGCTGGCTGTGCTGAATGCCGAGCTGCAATACCGGAATGCCATTTACGACTACCTGGCAGCAAAAGCCGATCTGGAGAAGATACTGGGTTACGATATTGCGCCGGTGCAAATGGATTGATTCAGGTTCAAGCCACAAAATAAAAGATATAAGAATTGACAGAGAACAGTGCTGATGGAAACAGACTGACAAACCCAATGAAAACAATTTATACAAATAATCATATGAGACGATACAGTTTATTGAGAATTACTCCTTTACTTGCAGCGGCACTCCTCGTCTCCTGCGGTAACAAAGATCAATCTTCCGGGTCGGCCGACGACGCATCTCAGAAGCCGAAGGTGCGTGTGGAAGCAGTGCGTGTGGTGCCGGTCGATCAGGTTTCTACCTTTACCGCCACCGTGGAAGCCGACAAGGTCAACAACATAGCTCCTGCCATGGGGGGGCGTATTCGCAAAATTTATGTTGAGGTAGGGTCCAGCGTACGCCAGGGTCAGCCCGTTGTTGCCATGGATGCGGCCACCTTCTCCCAGCAGGAGACACAGGTGGCTACGCTGAGGCGTGACTACGAGCGCTATAAGGAACTGTACGAAGTAGGGGGAATCTCCAGGCAACAACTCGATCAGGCCAAGACGCAGCTCGATGTGGCTGAGTCGGCCCTCGGCAACCTGGGCGAGAACACCACCCTCACCAGTCCCGTCAACGGTGTGGTGACGGCACGCAACTACGATCCGGGCGATGTGGCCGGGCAACTGCCCATCCTCACCATCGAAACCATGAACCCCGTGAAGGTGAAGGTGAATGTGTCGGAGTCGTACTATAGCCGGGTGGTAAAAGGCATGCCGGTAGAAGTACAGGCAGATGCCCTGGGAGCCGAAACTTTTGCAGGCAAGGTCTCCCTCATTTATCCTACGCTCGATCCTGCATCCCACACATTTCCTGTGGAAATAACCCTGCCCAATGGCGACCAGCGTCTGCGGCCGGGAATGTTTGCCCGTGTAAAAATGAATTTCGGTACCAACGACCGTCCTCTGCTGAGCGACATGGCAGTGCTGAAGCAGGTAGGTTCCAACGACCGTTATGTCTTTGTGGAAAAAGAGGGCAAAGCAATCTATACCCTGGTCGAGCTGGGTGTTCGTCTGGACGACAAATACGAGATTGTCTCCGGACTCAATGCCGGCGACAGGGTGATCATACAAGGCCAGAGCGGCCTGGTGGACGGCACCGCAGTGGAAGTGGTGGAATAACAAATATTAAAACAATACTTTATGAAGATATATGAATCCGCGGTAAAGAATCCCGTAGGAACCTCATTGATATTTATCGGGGTGGTTTTGATCGGAATCTTGTTTTACAGACAGCTTCCCATCGATCTCTATCCGAACATCGACCTGAATATTGTGTCGGTGATGACATCTTATGCAGGTGCAGGAGCCGAGGATGTGGAAGCCAACGTGACCCGTCCCCTGGAAGATGTGCTCAATACCACCGAAAAGCTGAAGGAGATCACCTCCCAGTCGCGCGACGGAATGTCGATGATCATGCTGGAGTTCGACTTCGGGACCGACATGGATGCCGTGATGAACGACGTACGCGACAAGGTGGGCATGATATCGGGCTTCCTGCCGGATGGCACCGAAGATCCGCTGATCCTGAAGTTCAGCTCCGACATGATCCCGGTGGTCATCCTCTCCGCCACGGCAGAAGAGAGTGCCGGGGCATTGTATAAGATCCTCGACGAGCAGGTGGCCAATCCTCTCAACCGCATTACCGGTGTGGGTACGGTCTCGGTGGCCGGAGCCCCGCAGAGGGAGATTCAGGTAAACGTAGTGCCCGATAAGCTGGAGGCCTATCATATCTCCCTAGAGCAGATAGCCCAGGTGATTGCCTCCGAAAATGTGAATGTGCCCGCGGGCAATTTTGACATCGGCACACAGACCTATATGCTGCGTCTGGAAGGAGAATTCAAAAACAGCAGCGACCTCAACAACATTGTTGTGGGTAACAACCAGGGGAGGACCATTTACCTGCGCGATGTGGCCACCGTGAAAGATACGGTGGAGACACGCGTGCAGGAAAATTATACCAACGGGCAGCGAAGCGCCAGCCTTGTCGTACAAAAACAGTCCGGCGCCAACACCGTAGCCATTGCGGATGCTGTGAGGGCACGACTGCCCGAGCTCCAGAAGAACCTGCCTCCCGACATCAAGATAGAGACCGTGATGGACACGTCGGATTACATCAAGGTGTCCATCAACAGCTTGCTCGAAACCATCCTGCTGGCGTTGTTCATTGTGGGAGTGGTGGTGCTCTTCTTCCTTGGCCGCTGGCGTGCTACGGTGATCATCATGGTGACCATTCCGATCTCCCTGATCGGGTCGTTCATCTACCTCTACCTCACCGGCAACTCCATCAACATCATCTCCCTCTCGGCGCTCTCCATCACCATCGGCATGGTGGTCGACGATGCCATTGTGGTGCTGGAGAATATTACCACCCATATACAGCGCGGAAGCCGCCCGAAGCAGGCTGCTGTGTATGGGACGGAAGAGGTGTCTCTTTCTGTGATTGCCTCCACGCTGACCATCATTGCCGTATTCCTGCCGATGACCATGGTAGGTGGTTTTGCCGGGGTGATGTTCAAGCAGCTGGGATGGATGGTGTCCATCATCATCTCGCTCTCGCTGATCATCGCGCTTACATTGACGCCGATGATGAGTGCAAAGATGATGAGAGGGAATAAAGATAAAAAATTATCCCGTTTCGACCGGTGGTACAACAAGCGTATTCTTCCGCTTCTGAACAAGCTTGATCATGGCTACAGCAGGCTGGTCCATCGCGTGGCCAGAAGACGAAGGGCAACCCTGTTTGTGATCATCCTTATCTTTGTGGTGAGTATGGTGATCAGCGCCGTTACGTTAAAGACCGAATTCATGCCGGCGTCCGACAACAACACCATCGCCATGACGGTGGAGATGCCCACCGGAACCCGCATGGAGGTCGCCCGTGAAACAGGACACCGGATTGCAGAGCGGATGAAGGAGAAATATCCCGAAATCGAGATCATCTCTTTCACCGTGGGGGCCGCGGACGAGGACAACGCGTGGGCAGCAATGCAGGACAATGCTTCAAACATCATCTCCTATACCATGAGGCTGACCGAAGCAAAGAACAGGAAGAAAAATATCTACGATATCTCGGACGAGATTCGTGACGACCTGGCTTCCCTGCCCGAGCTGTATCGTTTTCAGGTGATGCCGGGCGGCGGCGACATGGGCATGACCGGGGGTAGTAATATTGCCGTGAATGTCTTTGGCTACGACCTTGCGGCGACCGACGAGATAGCAGCAGAGTTGCGCACCAAACTGGAAAAGGTAAAAGGACTCAGGGACATCACTGTTTCGAGAAAAGATTACCGGTTGGAGTACCAGATCCAGTTCGACCGGGAGAAGCTTGCGTTGAACGGGTTGAATATGGCGACTGCTGCCAATGCTGTCCGAAACCGCATTAACGGGCTCACAATGTCCCGTTTCCGCGAGGAGGGGGAGGAGTACAATATCCGTGTCCGCTTCGAAGAACAATACCGGCAGTCGATCGACGATATCGAAAACATACTTGTCTACAATCCCATGGGAGTGGGGGTACGTGTGCGCGATCTGGGCAAGGTGGTGGAGACCTCTACGCTGCCCCAGATCGACCGTCAGGACCGGGAGCGTGTTGTAACGGTTTCCGGAGCCATCTATAAGCGTGCGTTGAGCGACATCGTGTCGGACGTGAATGTTCTTTTAACGGAAATAGATCCACCTGCGGGTGTGCAGGTAGAGATGAGCGGTACACTGGAAGATCAGCAGGAAGCTTTTTCCGATCTGACGCTGCTGCTGTTGATTGTTTCGCTGCTGGTGTATATTGTGCTGGCGTCGCAGTTTGAATCGCTTACCTATCCTTTTATGATTATTCTTACGGTACCGTTTGCCTTTACCGGTTCCATCCTGATGCTTTCCATCACCGGGGAGCCGCTCGGTATTATGGGATTTGTGGGGATGATCATGCTTGTGGGAATGGTGGTGAAGAACGCCATCGTGCTCATCGACTACATCAACCTGAACCGCGAGCGGGGTATGTCCATCATCACCGCCGTTACTCACGGGGGACGATCGAGGCTTCGCCCAGTATTGATGACCACACTCACCACCATCCTGGGGATGATCCCGCTGGCCATCGGAACGGGGCAGGGCTCCGAGATGTGGCAATCGCTCGGTATTTCCATTATTGGCGGTATGACCTTCTCCACCGTCATCACCCTGATCCTTATTCCGGCACTCTACTCCATGATGGCCGGATACGGTCTACGCCGCAAACGTCGCAGGCACCGCGAAGTGCTGGTGGTAAAGTCGACGGGAAAGTAACAACCATTAAAACGAAATGATTCGATGAAAGCAGTAATGATTATTTTAGACCAGGCACACTACGAAAAGATTGTGGACGACCTGAGCTCAATGAACATACGTGGATTTACTTCCTGGAAAGAGGTTTTCGGAAAAGGGAGCAAAGATGGGTATCCTCACTATGGATCCCATGCGTGGCCTTCGGTGAACAATGCCATCCTCACCATCGTGGAGGATGAAAAGGTGCCTGTGTTGCTGAAGTATCTGAAAGAACAGGACGACGAGTCTACCAACCTTGGGTTGCGTGCCTTCGTGTGGAATGTGGAAGATATGATCTGATTCTATTATGAATATTTTTTGGGGGGCGTTGCTGAAAAGTGACGCCCCTCTCTCTTTGTTAACCGGATTTTATGGTTAATCCAAAATATAGGCTAACTATTTCGATTACGTTCTCAAAATCAGGCTAACTATTTCGATTTCATCTCTAAAAAATGGTTGGTTGGTAAAATGGTGAACGAAACGAACGGTAAAACGTTTTATCGTTCTAACCAATTAATTGAACGAGCGCAAATGGGAATCATCAGCAGCATCCTCGATACAGACCTGTATAAATTTACCACCAGCTATGCATACTCCAAGCTCTTCCCGCGTGCTTACGGGGAGTTTGAGTTTGTGGACAGAAACAACGGAGACTACCCGGAGGGGTTCGACCTGCTGCTGCGGCATGAGCTGGAGAAGATGTCCGCGCTGGCGATGACAGGAGAGGAGGAAGCTTTTGTACGGAGGCAGATGCCCTACCTGCCACCCATCTATATCGATTTTCTGAAAGGCTTCCGGTTTGATCCTGCCGAAGTGGATGTTCGCATGGAGGGGCGTAAGCTTCGCATCAGGGCCAGCGGATTGCTTTACCGGGTAACCCTCTGGGAGACGCCCATCCTCGCCACCGTATCCGAGCTCTTCTTCCGCGTAACCGGGCAGCACCCCGACCGGGAATATCTGGAAAAAGCCGCCATCGGGAAAGCGAGGAGGATGAAGGAAAAACAGATCACCTTCTCTCTTTTCGGGATGAGGCGGCGGTTCAGCCTCGATGTGGAGGACAGGGTGACAGAGCTGCTGAAAGCACACGCTGGCGAGAGCCTGTATGGTACCAGCAATGTCTATATGGCTTTTAAGCACAACCTCAATATCTCCGGAACCCATCCGCACGAGTGGGTGCAGTTTCACGGGTCCATCTACGGCTACAAGATGGCCAACTATATGTCGATGGAAGATTGGATCAACGTATTCGATGGCGACCTGGGCACCGTGCTGACCGACACCTATACCACCGACGTGTTTCTGCGCAATTTCAGCAAGAAGCACGCCGCACTCTTTACCAGCCTGCGGCACGACAGCGGCGACCCGTTTGTCTTTACGGACAAGGTCATCAAACGATACGAGGAGCTGCGGGTGAATCCCACCCTCAAATACCTGGTCTTTTCCGACAGCCTGAACGTAGAGAAAGCCATTCAGATAAAAGAGCATTGTGGCGACCGTATCGGGGCCACCTTCGGAATTGGCACCAACCTGACCAACGATGTGGGAAACAGCGTCAAACCAATGAACATTGTGATGAAGCTGTTCCGGTGCAAAATGACGGCAAAAGAGCCGTGGCAGGAGTGCGTGAAGCTGTCGGATGTGGAAGGAAAGCATACCGGCAGCGAGCGGGAGATTGCCCTGGTGAAAGAGACGCTGGGGCTTTAATACCGGAACGAGTATCGGTACTCGCTGCTGTTGCCCGCTCCATCTGTTGCCCTGAACACCAGGACCTGTTGTTCCCCTTTTGTGAGCCTGGTATCGTCGAATCGATAGGTGTAGACCGACGATTTGGCGTCGTGGGTGAAAAGAACATATTTCCCGTTTATCTCTCCCCTGAACGAGGCAATACCGCTTTTGTCGTCCCCGAGCCTTATCCGTATTCTTTTTTGGGAAACCCATCCGGCCGGTTCCAGGGGAGTGATTGCCGGCGGGAGGGTGTCGGCCGAGACCGCATATCGGTCTCCCAGTTCGCGGATGGCCGCCGTGATGCCCCCTTGTTTGTATGTCCCGCCTATCCAGCTCTCCGAGCCATTGTCGTTGATTTTTACGATGCCATACTGACGCCGCTGTTGCAGCGTGTCGGTATGCATCCCGAGCCATATTTCGGCCCTGTTGTGGAGGGGGACGAAACGGTGGTGCACCCGGTGCACATCCGAATAATAAACCCCGCTTTTCGTTGTGTCGTGCCGGTAACATAGATCGTCATACAGGTTGCCACGGGGAATAGAAAGCGAAAAGCCAAGATCCATATAGGCATTGTCGAAATTCCACGACATGTAATGCCCGCATTGAGGCTGTTCGGGTACAGGTTGAGGTTGCCCCTTCACGGTAAATGCGTAGTTGAGGCGGTTGCCGTGAAAATCCTCCAGCTCATAGCGGAGCCGGTACTCTCTTTCCTCGTTAATGTCGATGTACCCCCTGTCCTTTGCCCGGTAAAAGGGCAGTTTGTTTCCCGGTTCCACAAACGATTTCATATAAAAAGAACGCCGTTCCCGCCAGTCGTCGAAGTCGATGTGCGCATTCAGCATGCGGGTTTGCGTAAACGAAAACCGGTCCGTGGTGCTGCTGAAAACCGGTTCGTCGTCCACAAACAGGCGTACATGCTTCACCCCGTATATGTTGGATTGACCGTCCATCCGGTCGTATGCTTTCACGCCCACGCCGATGCGTCCCCATGCGCTGACGGCTTTTCCGGGGCTCAGGGGATTCCCCGATTTATCTTTCCCGATCGTCATCCGGAGCGGGCTGCTGCTGCCGTTCACCACTCCTTTTCCCTGCAGGGGGTAAACGGCGATTCCCCGCAAGTCCGGTTTCTGCGTGTCGGTTACAGGCGGCAGGAATGCCAGGGCATCCAGCGGCTCCTCCGAGTCTGTATCGCGCAATTCGAAATGAAGGTGCGGGCCACCGGAGCTCCCGGTATTTCCGCTCAACGCAATCTGTTCGCCTCTTTTGACCGGGAAAGTATTTTTTTCCAGATGAAGATTCACCGAATAACTCTCCTGCTCATACTGCTTTTCGAGTACGTAATCGGCAATCTTTCCGGCAAAGCTGTTGAGGTGTGCATACACGCTGGTGTGCCCTGTGGCAGGATGATCAACATAAAGAGCCAGCCCGTATCCGCCGGGGGAGACACTGATACGCGACACGTAGCCATCTTCAATGGCTAAGACAGGCTTGTTGACAGCCTGTTGTGTTTTAAAGTCGATCCCCGAATGAAAGTGGTTGCTTCTGAGTTCACCGAAGTTGGCGCTGAGAGCAGGAGAGATGGGTAAAGGATTGCTGTATTGCTGGGAATACCCGGTCAGTACGGTTGTTGCTGTGAATAAAAGGGTAAACAGGAATATGATTGAGTTGCCTGGTTTCATTGTTACTGGTTTGGTTCATAACAAAACCGGTTATCCGGTTTTGTTAGAGAGTGTTTCGAAAGCTATGTCGACGATATCTTTCGCAACCTCCTTTTTAGTTTTTAATCCGAACGATCGTTTTTCACCGTCGCGCGCGAGTATGGTCACCTTGTTCGTGTCGTGTCCGAAGCCCGCCCCCTGGTCCTGCAAGGAGTTGAGCACAATGAAATCGAAATTCTTCTTTTCCATTTTTTTGAGCGCATTGGCCTCTTCGTCGTGGGTCTCCAGCGCGAAGCCGATCATCGTTTGTCCCGGCTGTTTCATTGTTCCCAGCGAGGCCGCAATATCGGGGTTGGAAGTCAGCGTGAGGGAGATTTGTTCCTGTCCGTCGCGTTTCATCTTCTCCGGCCTGGTTTGAAGGGGACGGTAATCGGCCACGGCAGCCGACAGGATGGCCGCATCCATCTCCGGAAAGGCGCTCACGGCAGCGTCGTGCATCTGCTGTGCCGACTCCACATCTATCCTCCGGATATTCGGATGATGAGCCGTGAGTGAGGTGGGGCCGGAGATCAGCAAAACAGAGGCGCCCCGCGCGGCACACTCCTCGGCCAGGGCGAAGCCCATCTTTCCGGACGAAAAGTTGCCGATAAAACGCACCGGGTCAATCCGCTCATAGGTGGGGCCCGCGGTGATCAGGATTTTTTTTTTAGCCAGCTCCCGCTGCGCCGAAAAAAAAGCTTCGAGGATGGCTACTATCTGCTCCGGCTCTTCCATGCGTCCTTTGCCTTCGAGGTGACTGGCCAGCTCACCTTCCGTCGGCTCAATGACCTGTACGCCATCCTGCTTCAGCAACTCAAGGTTCCTGCTGGTGGTGACGTGCCGGAACATGTCCAGATCCATCGCAGGCGCTACAAAGACCGGCGCCTTCATGGAGAGGTAGGTGGTGATCAACATGTTGTCGGCAATGCCGTGCGCCATCTTGCCAATTGTTGAAGCCGTTGCCGGTGCCACAACCATCAGGTCGGCCCACAGCCCCAGATCCACATGGCTGTGCCAGGTGCCGTCGCCGGTAGCAAAAAACTCACTGATCACCGGCCGCCCCGATAGGGCAGACAGCGTGACCGGCGTGATAAATTCCCTGCCGGCGGGCGTGATCACAATCTGCACGTCCGCTCCCTTTTTTATGAGCAACCGGGTGAGAATGGCCGACTTGTAAGCGGCGATGCTGCCGGTAATGCCCAAAACTATATGTTTCCCTTGTAGCGACATATCCGATGAATTATCCGCAAATATAAACTTTTTTTCGCTGTTTACACCCGGGCGGCCCCACAAAGTAGAGATGCATCCGCAAATATTGACTCCTCCTTGCAGACAAAAGCAACGTTTATGCATTGCAAAACGAAGCGAAACGGTTAAATAAATTTAAATGTTTGAAATTCGATGGTACTATGTATTGCATAATACTTTGTTTAGTGTAATTTTGTAGTGTTGAATGTCCATAAAAGAGAAAACATGAATATTGAGAATACGCAGAGTCAAATGCGCAAGGGTGTGCTGGAATACTGCATCCTTTCCATTATCAAGCGGGGCGAAGCCTACCCGGGCGACATCATTGACGAGATGAAGAGTGCCGGGTTGCAATTGCTTGAGGGTACGCTGTATCCTTTGCTAAACCGCCTCAAGAATGCCGAAATACTCACCTATCAATGGGTAGAGAGCTCGTCGGGTCCTCCTCGCAAATATTTCCGGCTTACCGAGAAGGGCGCTAAGTTTTACACACTGCTGGAGGCCACCTGGCAGGAACTCGCTACCGGTGTGTCCGTTGTAACGCGTCAAGATCAGTAATCATCATCGTAACAAACTCTCATTGTCAAAAAAACATACGAATCGCATGAAGAAAGTAATCAACATTAATTTCCAGGGGCAGGTCATCGCCATCGAAGAGACGGCTTATGAGATATTAAACCGGTATATCGAAAGCCTTCAAAGCTATTTCTCGCAGGAAGAAGGTGGGGATGAGATTGTCAACGACATTGAATGCCGCATTGCGGAGTTGTTCGGAAACCGGCTGAAGCATGGCATCAGCTGCATTACCGACGAAGATGTGGAGGCCATCATCTCCAGCATCGGCAGCCCGAAAGATTTTGATACGGACTACGAAGAGCACGAAGAGCGGCAGGCCCGTCGCTCCACCTCCTCCCCCGGAAATACCGGGACACCTCCCGGAAACCCCGAAGAACGTCGCTCGCTCTACCGGAATGCGAACGATCAAATCATCGGGGGGGTATGCAGCGGGCTGGCCCACTACTTCAAAACCGACCCGGTGTGGATGCGCATTATCTTTGTATTGTTGTTTGGTGTGCTGTTCTGGGTTTATATCGTGTTGTGGATCGTGCTGAAAGCGAAACCGCTGGAAACGAACGTAGCCAAGCGGCTCTACCGCAACCCGAACGACCGGTTCATTGGTGGGGTTTGCGGCGGCATAGCTGCCTATTTCAGAATTGACAGCTGGATTCCCCGCATACTATTTCTTATTCCACTGATGTTCAATCTTATCGGGATCATGTCGTTTTTCCCGTTGAATCATTTTTTCGACGACATTCATTTAAACTGGAACGTGAACATGAGCATTGTCTTGGCTTATATTGTGCTGTGGATCATCATCCCTGAGGCCAAAACGGTGAAGCAGAAGCTGGAGATGATGGGAGAAGAGGAGTATATCCGCACCATCCGCGAAAAAGTAAGCGACAACGTGTCCGGCTCCAGGAGTCGTACCGAGGCTGAAAAACCGGTCGACAGAACGACTGCCGGAGCAACGGTCCGAATGGCAGAAAGCACCTCTCATGGAATGGCGATGAATGTGGAGCCGGAAGCAACCCCCGGTGAAGCCGGTACGTCCATGCAGGAGATGCCCCCGCAGCCGCCTGTTACCCCGATGAACAGATGGAAGGATACCCCTGCCGCTCCCCCTCAACGGTCCGGCTGTCTGAATACACTCATTCTCTTTGTCAAGATCATCTTTTTCACTTTTGTCGGGTTCCTGGCCCTGGTCCTTGTGGGTGTATTCATCGGATTCTTGTTTGCCGGAACACAGTTCATGACGTTGAAAGACCTGTTCATTGATCCGGGATACGAAACCAACCTGCTGATCACTTCGTTGTCGTTGATTGTACTGGTTCCCGTTATCTCCATCATTGTCTGGATCATCCGGCGGGTAATGAAAGCCAGATCGCGCCCGGTAATTGGTGTCATCTCTTTTGTCCTTTGGTTTGCAGGCCTTACGTTGGCCGGCATACTGACCAAGAACGTGGCCGAAAAGTACGCTACCGAGAGCTCCAAAGAGACCGTGATTGCTCTTTCGCCGGTTCAGTCCGACAGGCTCTATGTTGATATGCTGCCCTACCCGGACGATTATGCAGAATTTAAACTGGGACATGGTTGGGGTACCGAAATTGATGATTTGCCCTATTCCACGGTCAACGAAGATTCGCTGCTGTTCAAAAATATTCACCTCTACATAAAGAAGAGTACCGACTCGCTGTTTCATGTGAGAACCATCGCTGCATTGAAAGGAAAGGATCTCCGCTCCGCCAAAGCCCATATTGCAGAGTTCACGTATGCCCTTGAGCAGCAAGACTCGCTCCTGCTGTTGCCCGAGTTCCTGGCAGTGCCTGTCACACAGGGATTCCGGGATCAGAGCATCACGGTGGAGATTTCTGTTCCGGCAGGAAAAACCGTGGAGATTAGCGATGCGCTTGACGAGTATAAAAACAACGAACCGCCCACAGTGGTGCGGAAGCGGATCAGAAGCTACTCCCGCACCCATTACCCGGGTGAACCGGAAACGGCCGACAATCAGAAAGGCACCGTCGTCACCTACGACTCGCTTTAAGATCTTTTCGTAAATTCTGATAATTCAAGTTTTGTATATAGGTCTCATCCTTAGTTGTATCTCAATATAAACATGCGAAACTTGAACTAATAACTTTCATTGTGAATCAGGGGGGCTGTCCGTAGTGGATGGCCCTTTTTTCGGTCAATGGTTCCCGGTTCACACCCAACCCGGATTCGGGGTGTTCTCCCGGAGATTCAGTCCATACCTCCGCGAAAATCGCCCCGGAATAAAAATTAAAACGGTTCAGTAGAAAATAAAAACAAAAATATTGGTGTCTGTTAAAAAAAACGTGTATCTTTGCATCCGCAAATAAGATGAGGTGCGTTGGCTTTTCTTTTATTTGAAATGCGGGCAGAGGCCCCGTAAACTACGAGATACATGTAATGCCCGGATGGCGAAATTGGTAGACGCGCTAGTTTCAGGGACTAGTGTTGGTTACAACGTGCAGGTTCGAGTCCTGTTCCGGGCACCTTTCGCGCAGGTGGTGAAATTGGTATACACGCTACTTTGAGGGGGTAGTGCCGGTTACGGCGTGTGAGTTCGAGTCTCATCCTGCGCACCATTTTGTTATGATCTAACCTTCTTCCTTCGAATAATTCCCAAAACAACTGACAATTCATTTTCTGAGATGGTAGCTTCATGCCCGGAAAAGGTCCGTTTTCGCTTTTAATCAAAGATAAAGAGAGCATGGAA